>DASVVF010000935.1:0-7079 GCA_036386695.1 Catenuloplanes sp.
CGCCGGGGACCCGCCGCGGGCGAGCCAGGGCGTCGGGTGCGGTCGATCCGGGGGGTGGGCGGCGCGCCGCACCCGCGGCCTCAGCCGCGGAAACCGTCGCGGAACCGGCGGAGGAATCCGCCCTCGGGAGGCAGCGGCGGAGCTGGCGGTGACGCGGTGGTGGACCGGCGAGCGATCGGCTGGTCATAGTCCGTCCGCGCGATCGCGTCGATGACCTGGTCCTCGGAGAAGTCCTCCGAGCCCTCGATCATCGGAACGAAGCCGACCAGGACGCCGTTGCGCAGCACCTGAGCCTCCAGCCCGGCGGTGCCGTCGGTGTCCCAGATCGCTTCCCGCCCGTCGACCAGCGCCACCCGCACACCGAACTTCGTGAGACCGGCCCGGGCCAGCCGCAGGTGCGCGAAAACCCCGCGCTCGCGCAGCGCGTCAACCACCCGTCGCGCCCTGTTCTCGTCCATCACCTGAGAAGGTAGCGCGGCGGGCTGGGGAAGACCTGGATGTGCGAGGTGGCGGCGGCGGTGTCAGTCCCCGCACCCGACGTCGATGCCACGCGCGCGCAACCAGTCGGTCGGTTCCACGGTGTTTCGCCAGACCCGGCGGTGCACTTCGAAGTGCAGGTGCGGACCCGTCGAATCCCCCGTCGACCCCTCCGCGCCGATCCGCTGGCGGGCGACGACGCGCTGACCGGGGCGCACCGCCCGGGACGACAGGTGGGCATAGTGGGTCAGGTAACCGTTCCCGTGGTCGAGGACCACCGAGATGCCGTAGCCGGAGTGGTTGGATCCGGCGGATACGACCCGGCCGGCGCCAACCGCGTACACCGGGGTGCCGGACGGGGCCGCCAGGTCCACTCCCGCGTGCATCGCCCCCCACCGCCACCCGTAGCACGACGTCAACCGTCCGCCGGGCATCGGATGGACCCAGCGCGGTTTGGGCGCCGGCGCCGGCCGCGGGGCCGGCTTGGGCGTCGGTCTGGGCGCCGGCTTGCGCAGCGCCGGTGCCGGGACCCGGGACTCGGTCGAGGGCTGCGGCGGAGCCGGCCGCACCGGGGGTGGGGGTTGGCTTGGCCGCGGCGGCGGCGGGGCCGCAGGGGCGGCCGAGGGCGGCACAGCGGACGTGCCGGCGGTCGCCGGGTCGGACCCGGCGGTCGGAGCCGGGGCGGCCAGCGCGGGCACCTGCGGAGACTGCCCCGGCACCTGCGAAGACTGGCCAGGCACCCGCGAAGACTGGCCAGGCACCCGCGGGGACCCGCTCTGCGCCTGAAGGGCGACCGAGGGTGCCGGATCGGTCCTGGGGTTGGTCAACACCGGAACAGCCACGCCGGCGCCGATCAGCAGGGCCGCGGTGAGCACGACGTACCGCCGGCGGTCCGCGTCCGCGCGGTGGCGGCCACGACCGACCGCGGTGGCGGGCGTCCGGTGCCGGCCTCTGCCCACCGTTCTGCGGTGCGCGCCGCGGGTACGGCTTCCGGCGGTTGTCCTGTGCTGCACGGCTGGTAGCGCTCCTGGGGTCTGGACGTGACCGACGGGTGGGCAGCGGGCGGTCCGGTGTCCGCGGCCGGGTGGTCGGTCCCGGATCCGTCGACGCCCCGACGCCCACGGGTCGACGGTCCCGGTCCGCACCGGAGCCCCTTCCCCGCGAGCTGCGAGAGTCGCAAGACCGCCTGAAGCCCGGCAGTGGCGCGGCTGAGGCCGGGGAGGCTAGCGGCCGGGCGACCCGCCAGCGCATGATTGCGGCCGGGTGACGGACCTACGGAGGGCGGTGGGAATGGCGGACCGGAACTGGCCCCAGGCCCAGGCCACCTGGCTGCTGCGCACCGTGGCACTGCTGTCCGGTCTGGCGTTGTGCTGGTTCGCCCTCGGCATGGTGCGCACCCCGCCATCGGCGATGATCGCCTGGCTTCCGCTCATCCCGGCGGCGCTGCTGGCGGCCGTCCAATGCTGGATGACCGGGACCGCGCGCTCCGTGGACCCGCAGGCGCAACGGTTCTGGCGCACCGCCGGCGTCGGCGTGGCGCTGCTCGGGGCCGCTTCGCTGGCCAACCTCTACGAGACGCTGCCCCGCGGCGGCATCCTGATCGGCCCACCGGGCCCGATCGCCATGACCGTGTACTGCTTCAGCGTGGCGGCCTTCCTCTGGGCGCTGGTCCGGCTGCCGCTCAGCGCCCAGACTCCCGCGCAGCGGCGCACCCTCTGGTACGACATGGGCACCGTCATGCTGGCCGTCGCCCTGTTCGTCTGGCATTTCGCCACCCGGGACCTGGTCGCCCGGGGGCTGCCCGGACTCCCCCAGACCGCCGCGTCGCTGGCCGCCATCATCCTGGGTTTCGTGGTCGTCTTCACCCTCACCAAGGCCACCCTGACCGGCGCGGACCCGCTCAACCGGCGATCCCTGCGCCTGCTGGCCACCGGCTCCGTCGTGGCCTGCACCGGTTCCGCCCTGGAACCGCTGACCGTGGTGGCGCCGCACCTCAACGTCTGCCACTACACCGTGGCCATCGCGACCTTCTTCGCGAGCTGGGCCGCGTACGCCGAGCTCTACCCAAGGGCGACGGCGGCCGCGCGGCGACCGGCCGTCAAGCGCCCGTTCTCGCTGCTGCCCTACGTCGCCGTGGCGGCCACCGATGTGCTGCTGCTCGCCACCACCATCGACCCCGACGACCGGGACGCCCCGGTGGTGGCCGCCGGCGCCGTCGCGCTGACCGGCCTGGTCGTCATCCGGCAGATCACCTCGTTCCGGGAGAACGCCCGCCTGCTGGTGCGCCTGGCCCGGCACGAGCGCCGGTTCCGCTCACTGGTCCAGAACTCCTCGGACATCGTCTCGATCATCACCGCGGACG
This sequence comes from Catenuloplanes sp., assembly GCA_036386695.1. GTDB lineage: Bacteria > Actinomycetota > Actinomycetes > Mycobacteriales > Micromonosporaceae > DASVVF01. Next base: position 2,840 of record DASVVF010000935.1, read on the forward strand.
GCACGATCAGGTATCTGAGCCCCAGCGTGCACCGGATGCTCGGCAGCGGCGCCGAGCCGTGGCTGGAGCAACCGGTGTGGGACGCCATCCACCCCGAGGACCGCGACGTCGCGCGCGCCGCCGTAGCGGCCATCACCGGTACGCCGAACGCCACGACGACGTACCAGATCCGGCTGGCGCACCAGGACGGCACGTGGCGATGGGCGGAGGTGATCAGCTCCAACCTGCTGGGCGATGCCAGCGTCCAGGGGATCGTCTGCAACGCCCGCGACATCACCGAGGCGCGGGAGCTGCAGAACCGGCTGCGCCACGAGGCGACCCACGACTCGCTGACCGGTCTGGCAAACCGGACCCTGTTCGCGGAGCGGATCGGTGCGGCGCTGGAATCGGCGGCCGGCACCGGGGTCGCGGTCGCACTGGTCGACCTGGACGGCTTCAAGGCCGTCAACGACACCTTCGGCCACGCCGTCGGGGACGTGCTGCTGATCGCCGTGGCCCGCCGGCTGAGCGGCTGCGTCGGGCCTTCGGACCTGGTCGCCCGGCTGGGCGGGGACGAGTTCGCGGTGCTGATCAACGATCCGTCCCCGGCGACGGTCGACGCGGTCCTCGCCCGGCTGCACCGGGAACTGGCCGAACCGGTCCGCACCGAAGGTCCCGATCTGCTGGTGGGGGCCAGCATCGGGGTGGCGTACAGCCTCGCCGACGAACCACCGGACCGCCTGCTGCACCGCGCCGACATCGCGATGTACGCGTCCAAGTCGCGCCGCGACGGCACCCACAGCCACCACACCCCCGCGCCGGCCGGTCCGCCGCTCAACCGGCCCGGGCGACGCGAGATCCGCCACGCCCTGGACACCGGGCAGTTCCGGGTGCTCTACCAACCGATGGTCGGGCTGCCGGCCGGGCAACTGACCGGGGTGGAGGCGCTGCTGCGTTGGGAACACCCCACCCGGGGCCTGCTCAAGCCCGACGACTTCATTCCGACCGCGGAGCGGACCGGGCTCATCGTCGACCTGGGTCGCTGGGTGCTGCGCACCGCGTGCCGGCAGCAGGTCACCTGGCTGCGTGAGTTCCCCGACCGGGCGCCGCACACGATCGCCGTCAACGTGTCCCCCCGCCAGCTGCGGGAACCCGACTTCGCCGCGCACGTCCAAAGCGCGTTGGCCGACAGCGGGTTGGACCCGCACCGGTTGCTACTGGAGATCACGGAGTCGACCGCCGTCTCCGGTCCGGCCACCGACACCAACCTCAAGGCCCTGGACGAGTTGGGTGTGACGCTGTCACTGGACGACTTCGGCACCGGCGAGTCGGCGCTGGCTCTGCTGCAGGCCCTACCGGTGGCCCAGGTCAAGCTGGACCGCTCGTTCACCGACACCTGCCTCGAACCGGGCCGCCGCAACATCGCCACCGCCGTCATCGAACTGGCCCGGGTGCTGGACCTGGACGTCGTCGCGGAGGGGGTGGAGAACTCCCGGCAGGCCCGGCATCTGCACGCGATCGGCTACCGCACCGCGCAGGGCTACCACTTCCACCGGCCGATGCCGGCCAGTGGCATCACCGCGATCCTGGCCGGGGAGGCTGACCGGCACCGCCCGCACGTTGCCTGAGCCGCTGCCGGCGCGGGCGGTCGACCGGGGCCGGACGGGGCGGTCGACCGGGGCCGGACGGCATTCAGACGACGCGGTGCAACCGCCCGGTGTCGACGTCGTAGACGACACCACCGACGGCGAGATCACCCGGCAGGTACGGCGAGGAGCGGATCCGCTGCACGTCGGCGCGCAGGGTGGCGGCCACGTCCGGCGCCGGCCGCAGCTCCAGGCTGCGGGTGTCGATGCCGGAGGCGGCGTGGATGGCCGCGTGCACCTCCGCCTCGTCCTGCGCGGACATCCGGCACTTCAGGTGGGGTACGACAAGCACCCGGCGGACACCGAGCAGGTGCACGGCGAGCACGAGGGTCCGCAGCACGTCGTCGGTGACCCGCGCCCCGGCGTTCCGCATGATCTTCGCGTCGCCCGGGCGCAGGCCCAGCATCTGCAACGGCTCGATGCGCGAGTCCATGCACGTGACGACCGCCAGGCCGCACGCGGCGCGGGGCTCCAGCCCGCCCAGGGAGAAGCGGGCGGCGTAGCCGTCGTTGGCCGCGAGCTCGCGGCGGAACGGGTCGTCGGTGGTGTCGGCGTCGGTGGTGTCAGCGGCGGCGGCCGCGGCCGGTTCAGTGGTCACGGCCGCTGAGCGTAAATGGCGTCGACGCCCGCTGTCCGGTGAAGGGCGCCAGGTGTGAGGCGTTCCTCCTCCGGGTGGCCACCGGACGCCGGTCACCCGGCGAGGTGACCCCACCGGGGGGCCAGTTCCGGCCAGCTGCCCTCGGCCACCGCCGCGCCGGCCACCAGCACCACCACCTTGTCGGCCTGGGCCAGCGCCGCCCGCTTGGCCGTCGACCCGATCACGGTCACCCCGTGTCCGCGCAGCGCCCGCCACAGGTCCAGCTCGGTGGTGACGTCCAGCGCCGACGACACGTCATCGGCGATCAGCAACTCGGTGCGCGGCGCCAGCGCCCGGGCCAGCGCCAGCCGTTGCAGCTGCCCCCCGGACAGCCGGGTGCCCTTGTGGCCGATCAGCAGCCCCAACCCGTCTCCGGCGGCCGCCAGGTCATGGTGCAGCTGCGCCGTCGACACCGCGCCGGCCGCGTCCACCTGGTGGCCGAGCGCGATGTTGTCGGTGACGGTGCCCGACAGCACCCGGGGCAGCTGGGCGACATACCCGACCTGGTTCGGGCGCAGGAACAGCTCCGGCTCGGTGACCGGTTGCCCGTTCCAGCGCAGTGTCCCGGTGTGGTGCACGATCCCGGCCAGGGCGCGCAGCAGCGAGGACTTGCCGGCGCCGACCGCACCCACCAGCAGCACCAGCTGCCCGCGTTCCACGGTCAGGTCGACGTCGCGCACGCCGAGCGTCCCGTCCTCGTGCACGGCACTGAAGCTCACCAGATCCAGGCGCCGCAGCGGGTGCCGCGGCGCCGTGGCCGGTGCCGGCGCCGTGCCGGCCGACAGGTCCACCCCGGGCACCGGCGCCGAGTAGGCCCCCACCCCGGACATGGCCACCGTCCGCCGGCTCCACACCCGGGCGGAGGGCAGCTGCGAGACCAGCGACGCCGTGGTCCACGCGAACCACCGGGCCGCGCCCAGCGTCGACACCGCCACCAGCGTCGCCGCCGGCGACAGGACGCCGGTCAGGTACAGCGCCCAGGCGGCGACCGGCAGCAGCCCACTGGCCACCGACGGCGTCGACCGGGCCCAGACCTGCACGGAGATCTCCGCGCGCTGACGGTCGCTGCGCACCCGGTCGAGCCGGGCCAGGTGGTCCAGGACCGGGCGGCTGGCCCCGGCCAGCTTGACCGTGCGCGCGGCCGACAGGGACGACACCAGCGCCGTGGCGAACGCGGCGCGGGCCACCACCGTGCGGCGGGCGGAGCGTTCCAGTGGCGGCCCGAACAACGCCGCGGCCAGTCCGGAGACCAGCATCGTCCCGGCGAAGAACAACGCCGGCACGATCGACCCCGACACCACGGTCATCGAGACCAGGATGAAGGCGCAGACCAACTGGTCCATGACGTTGTCGGCGAGCAGCACGACCCGCTCCGTGTCGCCGCCCTGGGCGACCACCTCGGCCGGGGTGTGCGCGCTGACCCGGCGCGGGCCGGTCTGCCCGTGCACCAGGCGCAGGCTGATCCGCAACATCTGGCGGACCCACCACTCCGGGTACCACTTTCCGGCGTAGAACGGCATCGGCACGCACACCAGCAGCCCGGCCACGATCCCGGCGACCGGCCAGAACAGCCCACCCCGGCCGTCCACCACGTCGGCCCACAACCACGGCATGATCGAGCCGTCCAGACCCAGCAGGACCATCACCAGGAACGGCAGCAGCGCGCGCAGCCCGAACCGGGGATCGTTGGTGGCCAGCCGGAAGATCTCCCGCATCGTCCGGGCCAGGGGCGGATCGGGCAGCGGCGGTGGCTCGCGCTTCGGCACGACGCCGCCACCGGCCTCGACCGCCGCCGGCCAGGGAGCGCGGTCCAGGTCGTCCGGGTCGGCGACGGCGAGCGCGCCGCCCCCCTGGACCCGGGCCCGGGTGGCCGCCGTCGCCGCGGCGGCGGGCACCGGGGCGTGGCTGCTGGCCAGCAGCCGGGTGAACCGTTGCGACCCGCCCAGCGGCCCCGACTCGACCACCGCGCCGTCGGCCA
>DASVVF010000936.1:0-5001 GCA_036386695.1 Catenuloplanes sp.
ACGCACGGCCGAGACGGTCGGCAGTGGCCGTCCGCGCGGCCCGGACAACAAGCATGGAGGGGCGACCCGATGCCGGAGCAACACCAGCGGCGGACCCGATACGCGATCGTCGGAGCCGGATCGCGGGCCGAGATGTTCGTCCGGGCGATGGTCACCGACCACGCCGACACGGCCACCCTGGTCGCGTTCGCCGACGTGAACCAGGCGCGGATGGACACCCACAACGCCTGGCTCGAAGAACTCGGCGCGGACGCGGTGCCGACGTACCGCGCCGAGGACTTCGTCACCATGCTCGACAAGGAGCGCGTCGACGTCGCCATCGTCTGCACGGTGGACCGGGTGCACGACGAGTACATCGTCGCGGCGCTGCACGCCGGCGTCGACGTCATCACCGAGAAGCCGATGACCGTCGACGTACCCCGCTGCCAGCGGATCGTCGACGCGGTGGCGCAGACCGGGCGCAGCGTCCAGGTCGCCTTCAACTACCGCTACAGCCCGCTGCACGAGCGGGTGCGCCAAGTGCTCGCCGACGGCGAGATCGGCGAGATCGGCTCGGTGCACTTCGAGTGGATGCTCGACGTCCGGCACGGCGCCGACTACTTCCGCCGCTGGCACCGCGACAAGGCCAACTCCGGTGGGCTGATGGTGCACAAGGCCAGTCACCACTTCGACCTGGTCAACTGGTGGCTCGGCGCGGTGCCGGTCGAGGTGTTCGCGTACGGTCGGCTGTTCTTCTACGGCGCCGAGGCCGGCCGCCGGCACGGCTACGCCCGCGAGTACGAGCGCGCCCACGGTTCGCCCAACGCGGCCGGCGACCCCTTCGCCCTGGACCTGACCCACAACCCGCAGCTGCGCGCGCTGTACCTCGACGCCGAGGCCGAGGACGGTTACCACCGCGACCAGAACGTCTTCGCCTCGGGCGTGAGCATCGAGGACGACATGGCGGTGCTGGCCCGGTACTCCACCGGTGCCACGATGAGCTACCACCTGACCGCGTACGCCCCCTGGGAGGGCTACCGGGTGATGTTCAACGGCAGCAAGGGGCGCCTTGAGCTGGAGGTCGTGGAGAGCGACTTCGTCAGCCCGTACGCCGCCGGTGAGGTGAAGGGTCCGGCCCTGCACGGGGTGCGCGCGGCCGTCGAGGAGGGCTGGGTCCGGCTGACCGTGCGCCCCTTCTGGGAGGAGCCCCGGCAGGTCCCGCTGCCCGGCTACAGCCGCGCCGGCCACGGCGGCGCCGACGCCCGGATGACCGCCGTCCTGCTGGGCGGCGAAGCGGACCCGATGGGCCGCAGCGCCACCGCCCGCGACGGAGCGCTCGCCCTGCTCACCGGGCTGGCGGCGAACACGTCCTTCGAAACCGGCCAGCCCGTCCGGGTCGCCGACCTGCTGCAGATCACGTAACCCACCGACCCCGCCACCGACTCGACCCCCCGCCGCGAGGAGTCCCGTGTCCCAGTCTGACGCCCGCACCGACCTGCTGTTCCCGTCGGAGCCGACCCAGCGCGCCATCGCCCGTGAGCTGTACGCCCTGGTGGGCGACCAGCCGATCATCTCGCCGCACGGGCACATCGACCCGGCGTTGCTCGCCGACGACACCCCGTTTCCCGACCCGGCCCAGTTGCTCATCGTCCCCGACCACTACGTCACCCGGATGCTGCTGAGCCAGGGCGTCCGGCCGGCGGACCTGGGTGTGCCGACGCGCACCGGAGAGCCGGTCGAGACCGACGGTCGGACCATCTGGCGGCGCTTCGCCGCACACTGGCACCTGTTCCGGGGGACCCCGTCGCGACTGTGGCTGGAGGAGACCTTCCGCAACGTCTTCGACGTGCACACCCGGTTGACCCCGGCCACCGCCGACGAGGTGTACGACGCCATCGCCGCCAAGCTGGCCAGCCCGGACTTTCGGCCGCGTGCCCTGTTTGAACGTTTCAACATCGAGGTCCTGGCCACCACCGAGTCCCCGCTGGACGACCTCGGCCGGCACGCCAAGCTGGCCGCCGACGGCTGGGGCGGCCGGGGCGGGCGGGTGATCACCACGTTCCGGCCGGACAACGTGGTCGACCTGGAGTTCGACAACTGGGCCGACAACGTCGCCCGCCTCGGCGAGATCACCGGCGAGGACACCAGCACGTTCGGCGGGTTCCTGGCCGCGTTGCGCAGCCGCCGGGAAGCGTTCATCGCCGCCGGCGCGACCTCCTCGGACCATGGCCACCTGACCGCCCGTACCCTCGTGCTGGACGAGGCCGACGCCGCCGCGCTGCTGCGCCGCGGCCTGGCCGGCACCGCCACCGCCGAGGACGCCGAGGCGTTCCGCGCGCACATGCTTGTGGAGTTCGCCCGGATGTCCATCGAGGACGGGCTGGTCATGCAGATCCACCCCGGGGCGGTCCGCAACCACAACAAGTGGTTGTACGCCACCCACGGCCGCGACGTGGGCGGCGACATCCCGCAGGCCACCGAGTACCTGCACGCGCTGACCCCGCTGCTGGACGCCTACGGCAACGACCCCCGGCTGCGGGTCGTGGTCTACACCCTGGACGAGTACACCTTCACCCGCGAGCTGGCCCCGTTGGCCGGCGGATACGCGGCCCTCTACCTCGGCGCCCCGTGGTGGTTCCTGGACTCGCCGGAGGTGCTGCGCCGGTTCCGGGAGGCGGTCACCGAGACCGCGGGCTTCTACAACACCGCCGGCTTCGTCGACGACACCCGGGCGTTCTGCTCGATCCCGGTCCGGCACGACGTGGCCCGCCGGATCGACGCCGGGTTCCTCGCCCGGCTCGTCGCCGAGCACCGGCTGCCCCTCGACGAGGCCGCCGAGACCGTGGTCGACCTGGCGTACCACCTGCCCAAGAAGATCTTCAAAATCGGAGAGAACCTGTGAGTACGACGATCACGGCGGTCGAGGTCCATGACGTCCGCTTCCCCACCGCCGCGGCCGGCGACGGCTCCGACGCGATCAACCGGGGCGACTACTCGGCGACGTACGTGGAGCTGCGCACCGACGGCCCGCACACCGGGGCCGGCTTCACCTTCACCAACGGCCGGGGCAATGAGATCACCTGCGCCGCGGTCACCGCGCTGGCCCACCACGTGCGGGGCCGGACGCTGGAGGAGATCTTCGCCGACCCGGTGACGTTCTGGCGCTCGCTGACCGCCGACGTGCAGCTGCGCTGGCTGGGCCCGGAGAAGGGCGTCATCCACATGGCGACCGGCGCGCTGGTCAACGCCGTCTGGGACCTGCGGGCCAAGGTCGACGGCAAGCCGCTGTGGCGACTGCTGGCCGAACTGCCCACCGACGAGCTGGTCCGCTGCGTCGACTTCCACCACATCACCGACGCGCTGACCCCGGCCGACGCCGCCGCCATCCTCGACAAGGGACTGGTCGGCTGGGAGGAGCGGCTCGCGACGCTGGAGCAGGCGGGTCTGCCTTCGTACACGACGTCGGTCGGTTGGCTCGGGTATGACGACGAGAAGGTCCGGGCGCTCACCCGGCAGGCCTACGCCGAGGGCTGGCGGGCGATGAAGATGAAGGTCGGCGGCCCGGTCGCCGACGACCTGCGCCGGGCCCGGATCATCCGGGAGGAGATCGGCCCCGACGCGCTGCTGATGATGGACGCCAACCAGGTCTGGGACGTCGACGAGGCGATCGCCAACATGGCGGTGCTGGCCGAGGTGGACCCGTACTGGATCGAGGAGCCGACGCACGCCGACGACATCCTCGGCCATGCCCGGATCCAGCAGGCGGTGGCACCGATCCGGGTGGCCACCGGTGAGGTGGCCGCCAACCGGGTCATCTTCAAGCAGCTGTTGCAGGCCGAGGCGATCGGCGTCATGCAGATCGACGCGTGCCGGGTCGGCGGGGTCAACGAGGTGCTGGCGGAGATCCTGCTGGCCGCCAAGTTCGGCGTCCCGATCTGCCCGCACGCCGGCGGCGTCGGCCTCTGCGAGTACGTCCAGCACCTGGCGATCTTCGACTACCTACGGGTCGGCACATCGCTCGACGGCCGGATGGTCGAGTACGTCGACCACCTGCACGAGCACTTCGTCGACCCGGTACGCACCCGCGACGGCCGTTACCTGCTGCCCGAGCAGCCCGGTTACAGCGCCACCATGAAGCCCGGGTCGATCGCCGAGTTCGGCTTCCCGAACGGTCCGGTGTGGGCGGCGGCCGGGCCGGTGGGGCAGTGACCGCCGTCGACACCGGGGCGCGGACCGGCACCGGGCGCCTGGGCGCCGCGGCGCTGGCCGGGTTGCCCGCCGACTGCCGGCCGCGGGTCCGCCCCGGCGAGGCGGCCGCCGGCATCGTGCACCTGGGCCTAGGCGCGTTCTTCCGGGCCCACCAGGCCGTCTACACCGAGGCCGCGATGGCGCGACGGGGTGGCGACTGGGGCATCATCGGGGTCGCCCCGCGCAGCACCGACCTGGTGACCAAGCTGGCCCAGCAGGACAGCCTGTTCAGCGTCACCACCCTGGACGGCGGCGGTGCGCGTACCCGGGTGGTCGGGGCGCTGGCCGGGGTGCGGCACGCCGCCGGCGACCCGGCGGCCATCGTGGCGCTGCTGGCCGATCCGGCCATCCGGGTGGTGACGCTGACCGTCACCGAGAAGGCGTACCAGCTCGACCCGGCCACCGGCCGGCTGAGCCCGGACGACGACCTGGCCGCCGACCTGGGCACCGACCGGCCCCCGAGGACGGTGCCCGGGCTGCTGGTGCGCGGCCTGCTGGCCCGCGCGCGGGCCGGCGCCGGCCCGATCGCGCTGGTCAGCTGCGACAACCTGCCGTCCAACGGCCGCCGCCTGCAGAGCATGGTCGGGCAGGCGTTGCAGCGGGTGGAGCAGGCGACGGGCGGGCGCACCGCGGCGGTCGCCGACTGGGTGCACGGCAACGTCACCTTCCCCGGCACCATGGTCGACCGGATCGTGCCGGCCACCACCGCCGACACCCTGGCCACCGCCGCGGCGGCGTTGGGCGTGAGCGACCTGGCCGCGGTGGCCGGGGAGC
>DASVVF010000937.1:0-20427 GCA_036386695.1 Catenuloplanes sp.
GCGGGGTGTGGTGGAGGGACGGCGGTGCGGCGCTCGCCGGGCGGGAGGGACGGCCGCCGGCGCGGGTCTCAGTTGGGCAGGAAGACCGCCCGTACGCAGTTGTCCTGCTTCTCCTTGAACATCTCGTAACCGTGGGGGCCCTCGTCCAGCGGCATGGTGTGCGTGGCCAGGTACTCGGTGACCAGCTCGCCGGCCTGCATCCGGTCGAGCAGCATCGGGATGTAGCGCTGACCGTGCATCTGCGCCCCGCGCAACGTCAGACCCTTGTTCATCAGCGCGCCGAGCGGGAACTTGTCGGCCAACCCGGCGAACACTCCCAGCACGAACACCGATCCGCCCTTGCGGCAGGCGTGGATCGCCTCGCGGACCGCCGTCGGCCGGTCGGTCTGCAGCCGCAACTGCTGCTTGACCTGGTCGTACGCGAAATGTCCGCCAGGGCTGTGCGCCTCCATCCCGACCGCCTCGATACACACGTCGGGCCCCCGGCCGCCGCTGCGCTCGCGCAACTCGGCCGACACGTTCGTCCGCTCGTAGTTGATGGTCTCCGCGCCGACGTACTTCTCGGTCATCTCCAGCCGGTTGTCGTACCGGTCGATGACCATGACCCGCTCCGCGCCGAGCAGGACGGCCGCCCGGGCCGCCATCTGGCCGACCGCGCCGGCGCCCCAGACCGCCACCACGTCACCCGGCTTCACCCCGCCCAGGTCGGCGCCCATCCAGCCGGTCGGCGCCGAGTCCGAGGCGAACAGCGCCCGGTCGTCGCTGACCCCGTCCGGGATCGTGAACGCGCCCACGTCGGCGAACGGCACCCGGATGTACTGTGCGTGACTGCCGGCGTTGCCGCCCATCGCGTGGGAGTAGCCGAAGCAGCCGCCCGGCGCGTAGCCCCACATCGTCTCGGTGATCGCCGGGTTGGTGTTGCCGTTGTCACAGCAGGAGTAGAGCCCCTGTTCGCAGAACCAGCACCGTCCGCAGGAGACGAACGAGCAGACCACGACCCGATCCCCGACCCGGTGTTTCGTCACCTCCGAGCCGACCTCCACCACCTCGCCGGTGAACTCGTGGCCCAGCACGTCGCCGGCCTGCATGAACGGGATGTAGCCGCCGAGCAGGTGCAGGTCCGAACCGCAGGTCACGGTGCGGGTCACCTTGACGATGGCGTCCTGCTTGTTGATCAACCTGGGATCGGGCACCTCCTCCACGGACAGCTTGTTGACTCCCTGCCAGAGCAGCGCCTTCACCGGATATCCCCTTCGTTCGCGACTGCGGGGCTCGCAAGCTCACTCCTCGCGCTCACAGTTCCATCCCTCACAGCAGTCCCTCCTCTTTGCCGTGCAGGGTGGCGAACCGCAGTGGCCGGTTGAGCAGCGTGGGCCTGGTCGTCGACGGCTGGTCAGGGCTGAGGATCTCCCCGGTCTCCAACAGCTGCCGACTCTCGCGCAGCGCCCGGCGGACCGCCCGCCGTGAGTCGTCGCCGGTCAGCCGCGACGCGGCGGCGCGTACCCCGGACGGCGCACCGTCGCGCGGCCGGGCCGCGATCTCCGTTCCCCGACCCCCCGGCGCGGGGCTCAGCCGCACCTCGACGGCGTCGCCCAGCTCTGCCAGCGGCCCCGGGAGCCGGCCGTCGGGGGCCACCTCGTCCCGTGGCCGGTTCACGGTCAGTACATGCCACCGCGACTCGTTCTCCGGGCCGCCGGCACCACCCGCGCCGGTGTCCGACCCGGACCCCGTGCGGCGTGCGGCGAGGGCCCGGCGCGCCGCGACGCCGCCGCCCAGGACGGTCACGGCGATGGCGCCTGTCCTGATCCATCTCATGCTGACTCCGATCCAGTGATGCCGCCTCGGCGTCCCCACGCCGGCAGCGGCCGGCGGGTGGGCCCGGGCGACGGGTCTGACGTTCGGCATACCTACCGGGCTGCCGGCTAAACGGACACCGGCCAAGTTTTCGGCCGACCACCACCCGGCGGCTCCCGACCCCTCGCCCCCGGGGAGCCGTCGGCTCCGGGAGCCGGCTGATCCAGGAGCCGGCTGAATTCAGGGGCCGGCTGGCTCAGGAGCCGTCGGGCTCGGTCGCGGCGGCGTCGCCGACCGGGTGCCCGGTCTCGTCCACCACGGAGGGGGCCATACTCCCGCCGTGGGCCTGCTGAGCGTCCCGGGTACGCCCGAGCTCCTCCTCGTCGCGCGGGTCGGGCCCGGTCGTTGCCGGGTCGCCCGGGATGCTCGCGGTGTGGTCGACCATGATGGTTCCCCTCGTCGATCGGCGGATCTTCGGCTGCGACTCCTGCCGGTACCCGTTGACGGGCCGGGCACACGTGCCCGGGATGCGGATTACCACCGCCGTCGGCCGGGTAGGGTCCGGCTCATGGCGCAGCTGCAGTGGATCGGGGTCGTCCGGCACGGTCAGAGCACCGGCAACGTGATCGCCGCCGACGCCGAGGCCGCCGGAGCGGAGACGATCGGGATCCCGCAGCGGGACGCGGACGTACCCCTGTCACCGACCGGACGGGAGCAGGCCGCCGCGGTGCGGCACTGGCTGGCTGGGCTGCCCGCCGACCAGCGGCCCGACCTGGCGGTCGTGTCGCCGTACCTGCGTACGGTGCAGACCGCCGAGCTGGCCCTGGCCGGCTCGGGGCTGCCGATGATCCGCGACGAGCGGTTGCGTGACCGGGAGTTGGGCGTTCTGGACCTGCTGACCAGCCGCGGGGTGCGGGCCCGGCTGCCCGCCGAGGCGACCCGTCGGCAGTGGCTGGGCAAGTTCTACTACCGGCCACCCGGCGGCGAGGCCTGGACCGACGTCGCGTTGCGGCTGCGCAGCCTGCTCGGCGACATCAGCCGCGACCACGACGGGCGCCGGGTGCTGCTGGTGGGCCACGAGGCGATCGTGTTGCTGGTGCGCTACCTGCTGGACGGGCTGACCGAGGCCGAGCTGATGAGCCTCGCGCGGGAGACCGCCATCGCCAACTGCTCGATCAGCAGTTGGCGGGGCGACGGCGCCGGGGGGTGGCGGCTGGAGCGGTTCAACCACGTCGAGCACGTACGGCAGGAGGGCGTGGAGCCCACCCGGCAGGAGGACGTCAGTGCCGAAGCGGTCTGAACCCCGGATCATCACGCCGGGGCTGCTGCGCGACTGGCCGCTGCCGGTGCCCGGCGGCGGCAAGGGCGCCCGGGGCACCGTCCTGGTCGTCGGCGGGTCGCGGTTCACCCCCGGTGCCGTCCTGCTGGCCGGGGTGGCGGCCCTGCGCGCCGGCGCGGGGGTCCTGCAGCTGGCGGTCACCGAGTCGACCGCCGCCGCGCTGAGCATCGAGGTGCCCGAGGCCAAGGTCGTCGGACTGCCCGAGACCGAGGCGGGCTCGGTGGCCGGGCAGCCGCCCGAGCGGCTCACCGAGCTGGCCGCCGAGGCGCGGGTCATCGCCGTGGGACCGGGGCTGGACAACGTCGACGAGACCGGCACGCTGCTGCGACACCTGCTCGACACCGCCGGCCACGACACCGCCTTCGTGCTGGACGCGTACGCCCTCGGAGCGCTCAGCCGGGAGCCGGAGCTGCTGGCTGACCGCCCGCAGCCGGTGGTGCTGACCCCGAACCTGACCGAGGCCGCCTTCCTGCTCGGCAGCGAACCGGGCGACGACCTCGTCGCGGCGGCCGGCGACATCGCGCGGCGCTACGGCGCGGTGGTGTCCCTGTTCGGTCACATCGTCACCCCGTTGGGCGAGGCCTGGCGGGAGGAGAGCGGCGACACCGGGCTGGGCACCTCCGGCAGCGGCGACGTGCGCGCCGGGATCCTCGCCGGCCTGTTGGCCCGGGGCGCCGAGCCGGCCCAGGCCGCCTGTTGGACGGCGTACGCGCACGCTGTCAGTGGTCAACGGCTGATGCCGCGCTACGGCAGGATCGGCTTCCTGGCCCGCGAGCTGCTCGACGAGATCCCGCTCACCATCGCCGCCGTCTGAGACCGGCGTCGGCCGGACAGCCGGCGAACGACGGCCGGATAGCAGGGGTGAAATTGCCCCGGGAGCCGACCTGCGGGGTTGCTCCGGGTCGCCACGGCGGTCACTGGGCCAGGCCGATTTGCGTACCGGCCGGTGGTCCGGGATGTCAAGAGAAATTCACGCGTCGGCTGTCAGGAATTATTCACTCCGGCGGCACCGATATTCATCGGACCATCGTGGCGTCCGGGCTGATGAGAGCCCATGAGCCGTTGTCGGCTCGGCCGGAATGCCCGGCGCCCGACGATTACCGTACGCGCCTTGACGGTGCCGCAGCGTGATGATCAGCGCCACGCGGCCGGTCAGACATCCTCTCGGTAGGGGGCAACCCGTTCCGGACTGTACATCGTTGGAGCAAGTTGGCCGATGGTCCGTCCACGGTGCGGCCCTGGACATGGGATCGGTTCCCCCCGTTCCGCAGCCCATCCCCGCCGTGGGCAGCGCCGGAGCCGGCGTTGGTCCGGCGCCGACCCCGGGCGACATGCCGCCCAATCCATAGACGGAAGTCACTTGATGACAGTAATGACAAGGAACCATCACCCCGTCCGTGCAACCTTGTCAAGTTCTTAAGCAGGTCTTATTTTTGCCTTCCAATCCACTGTGCACCCTTGCTAACGTGTCCCTCTATGGCTCTGTGGACGGATTGCGGTCCGCGGCCATTGTCGTTGGCGCACGTAATCGATTCCCTGGTGGTGACATTTCCTGGGCCATTCCTGTGTGGAGGTTGAATGTTTTCCAGGCAGCGCGTTGGCGCTCTGGTGGCCGGGGGCGCCACGGTGGCGCTGCTGCTCACCGGCGCCGCACCCGGCGTGCGGTCGGCACCGGCCTCGGCTCGCCCACCAGGGCCGCCGAGCCGGACCGCTCCCGCCCTGCCCACCGGCCATCCCGCCCGTCCGATCGGTAACCCACCCGTGTCCCTGCCACACCCGCCCGCCCCGCACGGCGCAGTGCCCGCCCCGCACGGCGCAGCGCCCGCCCCGCACGGCGCAGCGCCCGCCCCGCCGGGGGCGCCCCGGGCGGTGCCGGCGCTACCCGCGCCGCCGCCGGCCAGCCGCCTCCACGGTCCGCGCAAACCCCTCCTGGACCCGCGGGTCCGGGTGTCCACCGGGGGAGACCACAAAGTGGCGGTGCGGGCCCTCGTGCTCGCGGTCGACAGCGACGACTTCGGGCTGCGTACGTGGCAGGCCACCCTGGACCGGGTCGGTGCCGCCTACGACGTCGTGCTGACCCGGGGTACCCCGGTCTCCACCGACACGCTGGTCCGCCCGGACGGCACGGGGCGCTACAACGCGGTCCTGCTCACCAACGACGGTCTGTTGTACCCCACCGACGCCGGCTACGACAGCGGCCTGAGCGCCGAGGAGTGGAACCTGCTCTGGGCGTACGAACGCGACTACGGGGTCCGGCAGGCCACCCTTTTCGGCGCGCCCGGCAACTGGCCGGAGGAGTCCTGCCTGGAAGCGGTCAGCGAGGGCCCGGTGCGGGGCAACCCGTTGCAGGCGGCCCTCACCGCCGCCGGCGCGGAGATCTTCGATTACCTGCACGGCGCCGCGCTGATCCCGGTCGTGGAGTCCTACGTGTACCGCACGGCCCTGCGCCCGGGCTGCGCCGCGCGGCCCGTCCTGCAGGCCGGTACGGACGTCCTCGGCGCGCTGAGCACCTCGGCCGACGGGCGGGAACGGCTCGTGCTGACCTTCAGCTCCAACGAGTACCTCCTGCAGTCGGACCTGCTGGTCTACGGGCTGTTCCGGTGGGCCAGCCGCGGCCTGTTCCTGGGTGAGCTGCGGCACTACCTGAACGTCGACGTCGACGACTGGTTCAACACCACGGACCGCTACCAGCTGCCCGGCGGGCCGAGCACCGACCCGGAGTTCCAGCTGACCGCCCACGACGCCTACAACGCGCACCGCCAGCAGCTGGCACTGCGGGAGCGGTATCCGCTGGCCGGGACGTTCACCTTCAACATGGCCTTCAACGGTGGGGCCGCGGATCCGGACGCGGGCACCGCCTGCAGCCCGGACGGCGGCGTAGCCGAGCTGACCGCCACCACCCGCTGCCTGGCCGACAGCTTCCGGTGGATCAACCACACCCGCAACCATCCGGCGCTCAACTTCACCGACCATCCCACCACCCGAGACGAGATCAGCGAGAACCTGGACATCGCCGCGACGCTCGGCCTGCCGGTCCAGCGGGAGATCCTCAAGACCCCGGAGTACTCCGGCCTCGGCGTCTACAGCGACGACCCGCACTCGACGATCACACCGCCCACCGACCACGGCCTGGGCGCCTCCAACCCGGCGCTGCTGCGGGCGGCGACCGAGCTGGGGGTACGGGTGCTGCACGGCAACATGTCGTTCCGCAGTCACGTCCCGGCCGCCTTCAACGGTGGGACCGTCCACCCGCTGGGCACGCAGGTCACCGTGATCCCGGACTGGCCCACCAACATCGCCTACCACACCGCGACGCCGCAGGAGCAGGCCGCGTTCTACAACTCCTACTACGGTCCGGCCGGACTCTTCCCGTACTGGTCGCGCGACCTGACGTACGAGGAGATGCTCGCGGCGGAGACCGACATCGCGCTGCACCACGTCTCCAGTGGCTCGATGTATTCGCACACCTTCCACATCGCCAACCTGATGGACTACGGCGACGGCAACACACTGGCCACCGACTTCGTGTCGAGTGTGCTCAGCCGGTACAGCTCGTACTACCGGGTGCCGGTGCTGAACCTCGACTGGTCGGCGATCGCCGCCCACGCCCACGGCCGCAACGCGCACTTCGCGGCCCTGGCCGCTGGGGTGGACGCGGTCCACGACCGGTCCACCGGACACGTGTCGGTGGTCGCACCGACAGCCGGCACGGTGCTGGTCACCGGCGCACCCATCGCCGGGTCCACCCGCTACGGCAGCGACCACTCCGCGGCGCTCACGCTGGCGCCCGGGGTCCCGGTCAGCTTCGCGACCCGGACCCGCCGGTGAGGATCGCGTTGGTGTCCGAAGGCACCTACCCGTACGCCATGGGCGGCGTCAGCGTGTGGTGTGACCAGCTCATCCGCGGGATGCCCGAGCACCGCTGGGAAATGGTCCCGCTCTGCGTCGACGGCACCGAACGGTCGGTCTTCGACCGGCCGGCCAACCTGGACGGGGTGCACCCGGTCGCCCTGTGGAGGCCGTACCGGCAGAAACGGGTGTGCCGGCCGGGGGGCGACTTCCGGGTCGCCTACCGCGAGTTCGCGTACGCGATGCTGGCGCCGTTACAGCCCGGGGCGCAGCGGGCCGGTGCCGTCGGGGCCAGGTTCCTGCGCGCCCTGCGTCGGCTGCACGATTACGCCGCAGCCGGTGGTGATCTGCGCTGCGCGCTGGTGTCGCACGACGCCCTGCAGTTGCTCGTCGACGCCTGGTACGACCAGCGGCGCGACGACGACCTGCGGCTCGCCGACGCGGTCACCGCCAGCTCGCTGATCGGACACATGTTGCAACCCCTGGTGCTGCCGCCGATCCGGGTCGACGTCGTACACGCTGCCATGAACGGGCTCAGTGTGCTGCCCGGCCTGGTGGCCAAGTGGCGGCGCACGACGCCGCTGGTGCTCTCCGAGCACGGCATCTACCTGCGGGAGCGCTACCTGGGCTACCTGAGCGAGGCCGTCTCGCAGCCCGTCAAGGTGGTGTTGCTCGGCTTCTTCCGGGCGTTGGCCGGTGCCGGCTACGCCGCCGCGGACGTCATCGCCCCGCACTCCCGGTACAACCGGCGCTGGCAGCTGCATAACGGCGCGGACCCGGGACGGTTGTGGACCATGTACAACGGGGTGGAGGTCGACGACTTCCCGGTCGCGTCGACGGAACCCACGCAGCCGACCATCGTGTTCATGGGTCGGATCGACCCGCTGAAGGACGTGCATACGCTGATCCGGGCGTTCGCGCTGGTCCGTGCGGAGATCCCGGCGGCCCGGCTGCGGATCTTCGGCGGCACACCCCGGGAGAACCTGCGGTACCGCGACAGCTGCGCGGAGCTGATCGACGAACTGAACCTGGGCGGGGCCGCCATCCTGGAGGGTCGGGTCGACGACCCGGCGGACGCGTACCACCAGGCGCACGTGGTCGCGCTCACCAGCATCTCGGAAGGCTTCCCGTACACGGTCGTGGAGGCGATGGCGTGCGGCCGACCGGTGGTCTGCACCAACGTCGGCGGGGTGTCCGAAGCGGTCGGCGAAGCCGGCTTCGTCGTCCCGGCCCGGGACGCGCCGGCGATCGCCCGGGCCCTGGTGACCCTCTTGTCCGACCATGACCTGCGGGCCCGGTTGGGCGCCGCCGCCCGGGCCAGGGTGCTGGCGCACTTCACCCTGGCCCAGTCGCTGGGCGAATACCGGCGGGTGTACGACAGCCTGGCCGGCGCCGCCGCCGTCGTTGCCGGCCCACCCGCCGTAGCGGTGCCCGCGTGAACGGCCCGCCGCCGACACTGGCGGCGCCCGCCGCCTCGATCCCCGCGCCGCGGGCCAGCCCCGCCCCGACCGCCGCCCCGACCGCCGACCTGGCTGCCGACCGGACCGCCCCGACCGCTGACCAGGCTGCCGACCGGACCGCCGACCTGGTGGGGCGGCTGCGGCCCGGACTCCCTCAGCCGGTCGATGGCCTGCAGGTCGCCGCCGTGTTGGAATCCGACGGCATCACCGACGAGAAGGCGGCGTCGGAGTACGGCCACCCGGACGTCTTCTCCCTGGCCGATGACGTGCTGCACCGGCTGCGCCGGGCGCCCGTGCCGGCGGCGGTGTCTACTTCGGTGGCCGGGCCGGGTGGCGGTCGGCTCACGGGGCTGCGCGAGGCGTCCCACAGCGTGCTGTACCTGCTGCCGTTGGCCCTGTTCCCGCCCGCGCTCGCCCTGATCGACCGGCGACCCACGGCGTCCCTGGTCATCCTGGTCGTCGGCGGGTTCGGCTGGGTGTGGTCCGGAGTGGCCGCCTGGTTGGCCTATCAGCTGCTCGGTCAGGGTTCGCCCGGAGCGGCCGCCCGCCTGTTGCGCTGGGCCACCATGATCGCCCTGGTGGTCGCCGCCGGCGTGGCCGGGACCGTCTGGTTCGCCGGGTCGGGCGGCGCGGAGGGCACCTGGCCGGCGCGGACCGGTGCGGGGGAGGTCGTCGGGCTGGCGGTCGGCCAGTGCGCCTACCAGCTGGCGCTCATCCTGGCGCTGTTCTACCGGCGCGAACTGTGGCTGATCGCTCTGATGACCCCGGGCGTCGCGGTGGGGGCCGGTCATCTGCTCGTCGGCTGGCCGTCGGCCGGCGGCGCGGCCGCGGTCGCCGCGGGTTCGGTCGCGGCGGGGCTCGGGCTGGCGCTCCGGCAGACGGCGGGCCACCCCCGAGCCGCGGCGACGGTGCGCGACGCCGGCTGGGCCGCCCGCCGGGAACTGCCCGTGGTCCTGCTGTACACCGCGCTGTCGGCCGCGGTGATGCTGTTCGCCCAGGCCCGGTACCTCAACGGCGACGTCGGGGTACTGCTGGCCGGTCTGCCGCTGTTCGCCGGCATGGGGGTGGTGGAGTGGCGGGCCCGCCGCTTCGACGAGCAGGCCAGGGCGGTGCTGCACCGGGTGCGCTACCCGGGCGAGTTCGTCCGGCAGGCCCGCCGGGCGCTGGTGGCCGGGCTGCTCGGCTGCATGGTCGCGTTGGGCGTCATCGCGGCGCCGGTGTTGCTGGTGTTGCGGGCCGTCGGCCTGCTCAGCCCGGCGGCGGTGGTGATGGCCGGGGCGCACGTGGTCCTCGGCGGCGCGTACTTCCTCGCCTTCGTCCTCGCCGGGCAGCACCGGTATCCGCCGTTGTGCGGTGCGCTGGCGGTCGCGCTGGCCACGCACGTCGGCATCGTGGCGTTCGTGCCGGGCGCGGACCAGCCGTTGCCGGACACGGTGGTTTTTCTCGGCAGTGTCGTGCTCCTGCAGGCGCTGTTGTTGGTGAGCCTGACCGAAGTGGTCGGTCAGGCGTGGCGGTTCAGGTGACGACACGGGGAGGCGCGACATGCACGCAGTGATCCTGGCCGGTGGCAAGGGAGTGCGGCTGCGGCCGTACACCACCGCGCTGCCCAAGCCACTGGTGCCCATCGGGGACAGCCACGTGATCCTGGACATCGTCCTGCACCAGCTGTCCGCGTACGGGTTCACCTCGGCGACCTTGGCGATCAACCACCTCGGCCGGCTGATCCGGGCGTTCGTCGGCGACGGCTCCCGCTGGGGGATGGCGATCGACTACGCCGAGGAACTCGTTCCGCTGTCCACGGTCGGTCCGCTGTTCGGGCTGCGCGAGCGGCTGCCGGAGCACTTCCTGGTGATGAACGGCGATGTGCTGACCGACCTCAACTACGCCGACCTGCTGCACGGCCACGCGCTGTCGGCCGCCCCGGTGACCGTGGCGACGGCGGCCCGCAGCGTCCGGATCGACTTCGGTGTCCTGGACGTGCGCGACGACCGGATCACCGGCTTCACCGAGAAGCCGACCATGGTGTACCGGGTGAACATGGGGGTGTACGGGATGTCCCGTCGCACCATCGAGGGGTATCCGGCGGGGCTGTCCTTCGGCTTCGATCAGCTGCTGCTGGACCTGTTGGCCCGCGACGACCGCCCGGCCAGCTACGACTTCACCGGCTACTGGCTGGACATCGGCCGCCCCGAGGACTACGACGAGGCCAACCGCAGCTTCGACCGGCTGCGGCCGATCCTGCTGCCCCAACGCTGCGAGGAGCCGGTATGAGCGAGTGCACCGAGCGAAGCGAGGGCCGCGAGCGCATGCCCAGGGGCACCGTATGAGCCGGGTGGTCCTGTTCGGTGCGTCCGGGTTCATCGGTCAGCACGTCCATCGCCTGCTCAGCCGGGACGCCCGGGTCACCGACCTGGCCCGCCCCGGCCGGGACAGCTGCGACCTGCTCGACGGCGACGTCGACGACCTGACGGCGCTGCTGGCCCGGCTGCGCCCGGACGCGGTGGTCAACTGCACCGGCGCGCTGACCGGCACGGGCGCCCATCTGGTGCGGGCCAACACCCTGGTCACCGCGAAGCTGATCGAGGCAGTCGCCGCCGCCGCACCCGGCGCCCGGCTGGTGCGCCTCGGCTCGGCCGCCGAGTACGGGCCGGTCCCGCCCGGTCGGGCGGTCACCGAGGACGACCCGGCCACCCCGGTCAGCGAGTACGGGGTGAGCCACCTGGCCGGCACCCGGCTGGTGGAGTTGGCCGCCGCGGCCGGTCGGATCGACGGGGTGGTGCTGCGGGTCTTCAACCCGATCGGGCCCGGCCTGTCCGACGAGAACATGCTCGGCCGGGCGGTCCGGCTGATCCAGCAGGCGCAGGGCACCGGTGGCGGTGCCATCACGCTCGGCTCGCTGGCCGCGTACCGGGATTTCGTGGACGTACGCGACCTGGCCGCCGCGATCGTCGCGGCCACCCTCACCCCCGGTGGGGCGCAGCGGGTGTTCAACGTGGGCAGCGGTCACGCCGTGTCGGCCCGCGACGTCGTCCGGCTGCTGGCCGAGGCGGCCGGCTTCGCCGGGGCGATCCGGGAGGCGGCGCCCGCGCCGGCCCGGTCGGCGGCGGTGCCGTGGATCCAGGCGGACATCTCCCGGGCTGCCCGGGTGTTCGGCTGGGCGCCGGAGTACGACCTCGCCGCGTCGGTCAAGGCCATCTGGGCCGCCGCCGAGCAGACCTGACCCGCCGTGACCGACCGGCGCACCACCTCGTCACAGCCGTCCCACACCTCGTCACAGCCGTCCCACAGGTCACCGCCGCCCCCCACTGCGGCGCCGGCCCGCCCGACCCCGGCGGCGCTGCGCGGGTTGCGGCAGTGGGCCATTCAGCTGCAGGGCTACCGGCCGGACAGCATCGCCGCGTTGGCCGGGTCGCCGTACCCGCTGGTCGTCATCGACCTGGCCCGCGACGCGAACACCGACTACTTCACCGCCGAGGACACCGCGGCCCTGCACGCCGCCGGAACTTCCGTGCTGGCGTACTTCGAGATCGGCAGCATCGAGGATTTCCGCCCGGAGTATCCCGGGCTGCGCGCCGGGCAGCCGGACCTGATCCTCAACCAGTGGCCGGAATGGCCGCAGGAGTACTTCGTCCGCTATTGGGACGAACGCTGGTGGGAGCTGGTGCTCCGGCCCCGGATCGACCAGGCACTGCGCGCCGGTTTCGACGGGGTGTACCTGGACACCCCGCTGGCCTACTCCGAGATCGACCTCGCTCTGGTGCCCGGCGAGACCCGGCACAGCCTCGGGCGCCGGATGGCCGACCTGGTCGTCAGGCTCAGCGCGTACGCCCGGTCGCACCGCGCCGATCTGATGGTCTTCCCGCAGAACTCACCGGAGCTGCGCGGCTACCCCGGCTACCCGGAGGCGATCGACGGCATCGCCATCGAGGAACTGTTCTTCCTGGCCACCGACCGGCCGTGCGACCTGGACTACTGCGCGGAGAACCTACGCCACGCGCGCGCGCTGCGGGCGGCCGGCAAGACGGTACTGGCCATCGACTACGCGACCCGGCCGGAGAACATCCGGTACGCCCGCGAGCGCTACCGGGCCGAGGGCTTCGCCGGCTACCTGAGCACCGTCGAGGTGGATCGGCTCAGCGAAGCCGGCCAATGATCCGTACCACCGCAGGTACCCAACGAGAGGAGATCACCAGTGCCACAGACCATCGGGGTCGTCGGCATGGGCTACGTCGGGTTGACGCTGACCGCCGCGTTGGCCCGCAAGGGCTTCACCGTGCACGGTGCCGACGTGCAGCCGGCCGTGCTCGACTCGCTTGCGCGGGGGCGCCCGCACATTTTCGAACCGGGCGTCGAGGAGGTGTTCGCCGAACTGGTCGGCAGGTCTATCTTCGTCGCCGGTGAGCTGCCGAAGAACACCGTCGACGTGGCGGTGATCAGCGTTTCCACGCCGGTCGACGAGCACACGTACCAACCGAACCTGAGCAACCTAGCCGCCGCCGCCCGCCAGGTCGCCCAGTCCTGCGGCCCGGACACCCTGGTCGTCGTGCGCAGCACCGTGCCGGTGGGTACCAGCCGCCGGGTGGTGCTGCCGGCGCTGCTGGAGGCCTGGGGACGCGCGAAACTCGTGATGGCCCCAGAACGCACCATCCAGGGTTCGGCGATGCGTGAGCTGGTCGAACTGCCGCAGGTCGTCGGTGGCCTCGACGAGGCGAGCCTGCGGGCCGGCCTGGACTTCTTCGGCGCGCTGGCCGCCCAGCTCGTGCCGGTGTCCAGCCTGGAGGCGGCCGAGTTGGTGAAGCTGTCGAACAACTGCCACACCGACCTGATCTACGCGTTCGGCAACGAGGTCGCCCTGATCGCCGAGCGGCACGGCCTCGACCCCCTTGAGGTGATCCGGGCCAGCAACGTGGACTACCCGCGCCCCGACCTGGCCCGCCCCGGGTACGTCGGCGGCGGTTGTCTGTCCAAGGACCCGTACATCATGGTGAACAGCGCCGGGGACCGGGAACCGTTCCTGGTCGGTCGGGCCCGCGCCCTCAACGAATACCTGCCGGTGCACGTCGCCGACCGGGTGGTGGAACTGATCACCGCCGAGCGCGGCGGCTGCGAGGGGGCTCAGCTGGCGGTGCTCGGCTGGGCGTACAAGGGCTGGCCACCCACCGACGACATGCGCGGCACCCCGATCGCCACCATGATGCCGGTATTCAGCGCCGCCGGCCTGGTGGTCTCCGGGCACGACCCGATGGTCAGCCCCGATGTGATCCGCCAGTACGGCGGTGACCCGATCAGCCTCGACAAGGCGTTCACCGACTCCGACGCGGTGCTGGTCATCAACGACCACCCGGACTACCGGGCCATCGAGATCTCCGCCGCGTTGCAGGCCGGCAAACCGCTGCTCATCTTCGACTCGTGGCGGATCCTCGACGAGGCCGCCATCCGCGCCGCCGGGGTCCGCTACGCGGGCATCGGGTACCTGCCGGCCGTCGACGGGCCCGTGGGGGTGGCCGGATGAGGGTCCTGCTGCTCGGTGGCGCCGGGTTCATCGGTCTGCACCTGTGCCGCCGGCTGGTCGCCGACGGGCACTCGGCGACGATCGTCGACGACTTCTCCCGGGGCCGCGACGACCGGGACCTCGCCGCGTTGCGGGCGCATCCCGCCGTGACGGTGCTCTCCGGGGACCTGACCGACCCGGCCACCTGGGCCCGGCTGCCGTCCGGCTGGGACCAGATCTACCTGCTCGCCGCCGTGGTCGGCGTCCGCAATGTGGAATCCGACCCGGCCCGGGTGGTGCGGGTCAACACCCTGGCCGCCCTGCATCTGCTCGACTGGGTGGCCCCGGGCGAAACGGTGTTCTTCGCCTCGACCAGCGAGGTGTACGCCGGCGGGGTGGACCGGGGGATCGTCGCGGTGCCGACCGCCGAGGACGTACCGGTGATGATCGCCGACGTGACCGCGCCCCGGTTCGCGTACGGGATCAGCAAGCTGCTCGGCGAGGCGGCGTTCCTGCACGGCGCGCGGGCGAAGAACTTCACCACCGTCGTCGGCCGGTTCCACAACGTGTACGGCCCCCGGATGGGCGCCGACCACGTCATCCCGGAACTGTCGCTGCGGGCGATGGCCGGCGGGGACCCGTTCCGGGTCTTCGGCGTCGACCAGCACCGGGCCTTCTGCCACGTCGACGACGCGGTCGAGGCGATGCTGCGGCTGATGGCCACCCCGGCCGCCGCCGGTCAGATCGTCCACATCGGCGACGACACCGCGGAAACCAACATCGGCGACCTGGCCAAGCTGATCCTGCGGATCGCCGGGGTCAGCCCGACGCTGGACGTGGTCCCCGCCCCGGCCGGGTCGGTGGCGCGCCGCTGCCCCGACCTGACCCGGCTGCGCACGCTCACCGGGTACGCACCAGCGGTCGGCCTCGAGGAGGGGGTCCGGCGGACCTTCGAGTGGTACCGGGAGTTCTGGCCGCGCGGCTGAGCGGTCCCGTGCCGGTGTGGTCCGCTGGCGCCTGAGCGATCCCGACCGGGGGCCGTGGTCGTGCCTACCAGTGGCACGCCACGGCCGTCGCGTCGTCGTGTAGCTTCAGCCGGGGCCACACCACCCGTTGGGGGTCGCGCGCCGCCAGTTCCCGGGTGACCGCGATCAGCTCGGCCGGTCCCGGACCGAACCCGAGGTCCAGCAGCTCCCGCCAACTCAGCGCGCCGAAGTCCGTCACGGCCAGCGCCGCGCCGTCGCTGAGCAGCAGCGCGCCGGGGGTGTCCGCGACGGTGCCGGTCAACGCCTGCCCGGCGGCGGCCGGGTCGGTCTGCGCCACCCAGTACCCGTCGGCGGTGTTACGGCTGCGCTGCTGCGCGTCGACGACGGTAGTCAGGTCGTCGCCGGCCGGTAGGTACCCGCGTACCCGCTGGTCGGTCACCACCAGCGGGTACGCTCCGGTGTCGAAGACCACCACGGTGTCGGCGAGCACCAGGAAATCCAGTCCGGGTCCCCGCTGGCGAACCACCGCCACGGTGGCGGCCGGCGAACCGGGATGGTCGAGGGCGCAGTCGCCCCGGTGCAGGGCGGCGACCTCGTCGATCGACCGGGCGAGCACGTCGTCGAGCGCCGTGGCCCGGTCCTCGGCTCCGCTCAGCAGCCGCCGGCCCAGTTGCCGGACGTACCAGCCGGTGCCGTGCCGGCAGCCGGACGACGATCCCTCGGACAACCCGTCGAGCAGGACCGCGACGCCGATGGTGCTGGCGGCGGCCCAGTCGTCGTTGGGTTTGCCGGGGTCGCCGGGCTCACTGGCAAGGCTGGCCCGCACGCCTGGTCCTCCCACTCCGCTCCGGACGGTACCGTCATCATCGCGCGGGCGGGCGGTCCCGTTTCGGCAGCTTCGCCAGCACACTCTGGTAAGAGGCGTCGATCGCCTCGACCAGTTCGTCGTCGGGGATCGCGCCGCCGATCCGTAGAGTGTTCCACCCGGAACGTCCGATGTATGCCATCACCGAGGCGTCCTCGGGATACCGCAGCAGCCATTCGTCGGCCACCTCCCGGTTCGGCCCGCACTTGACGCCGACCGAAGTCCGATCCGCACCGCCGAGAAACGCGAAGATCTTGGCGCCGACCTTGACGACGATGTCGCTCTCCCAGGGCTCGTCCTGCCAGGCCCCGGGCTTGGCCAGGCAGTGTGCCAGCACGTCGTCCCAGGTCATCGCGGCCCCCTCGGCGTGCGTGCGTACCTTTCAACGGCGGCCACCTAGCCCACCGCCGACGGCGACGGCGTCGCGGTGCCACCCTGCGGCTCGCCCGAGGTCATCAGCCGGATGATCTCCGCCCGGTCGGCTCTGGACGGTAGCCCCCAGTCGGGCCGGTAGCCGTACACCTCGTGCAGTTCCCTGGCGGCGGTCCGCCCGTCGAGGATCTCCACCGAACCGGTGTCGATCAACCCGGGATGTTCCACGCCGCACGCCTCAGCCACCTTCACCAGGTCGCGGCGCAGCGTCTTGATGTAGTTCGCGGCCCGCACCGACTTCGACTCCGGCACCAGACCCCGCGCCAACCACGGGTTCTGCGTGGCCACGCCGGTCGGGCAGGTGTCGGTGTGGCACTTCTGCGCCTGAATGCAGCCGATCGCCAGCATCGCCTCGCGGGCGACGTTGATCAGGTCGCAGCCCAACGCGAAAGCGACAACCGCGTTGTCCGGCAGCCCCAACTTGCCGGCCCCGACGAAGACCACCCGCTCGTGCAGGCCCCGTTCGGCGAACATCGCGTAGACCCGGCTGAAGCCCAGCAGGAACGGCAGCGAGACGGTGTCAGTGAAGATCAACGGCGCGGCGCCGGTGCCACCCTCACCGCCGTCGATGGTGACGAAGTCCACCCCGCGCCCGGTGTCCGCCATCAGCGTGGTCAACTCGTCCCAGAACCGCAGATCGCCGACGGCCGACTTGATCCCCACCGGCAGGCCGGTCTCGGCGGCCAGGAGCTCCACCCAGTCGAGCAGGCTGTCGGTGTCGGAGAACTCGGCATGCCGCGACGGGCTGACGCAGTCGCGTCCGGGCGCGATACCCCGGGTCGCCGCGATCTCGGCGGAGACCTTGGCGGCCGGCAGCAGACCGCCAAGGCCCGGCTTCGCCCCCTGACTGAGCTTGATCTCCAAGGCCCGGACCGGGGCCCCGGCGACCAGGTCCTTGAGCCGGTCCAGGCTGAAGCGGCCCTGGTCGTCGCGGCAGCCGAAGTACGCCGTCCCGATCTGGAAGACCAACTCGCCGCCGTTGCGGTGGTACGGCGAGATCCCACCCTCGCCGGTGTTGTGCAGGCAACCGGCCAGCGCGGCACCACGGTTGAGGGCCTCGATGGCGTTGCCGGACAGCGAGCCGAAGCTCATCGCCGAAATATTGATCACCGAGTCCGGGCGGAAGGCGCGGGGGCGTCCCTGGCCAGCGCCGAGTACCTTCGCGCAGGGCAGTCGCACCTCGGTGCCGGCCGCGGGCGACGACGGCGGCACCGCCCGGCCGAAGGTGCGGTGCTTGATGATCGGATACCCGGCGGTGTACTCCACGTCGTTGTCGGTGCCGAAGCCGAAGTAATTGTTCTCCTTCTTCGCCGAGGCGTAGACCCACCTGCGCTGATCACGCGTGAAAGGTCGTTCCTCGTTGTTGCTGGCGACGATGTACTGGCGCAGTTCAGGCCCGATCGACTCCAGCAGGCGGCGGGCCCGGCCGACAACCGGGAAGTTACGCAGCAACGCGTGGTCCCGCTGGAACAGGTCGTGGGCGGCGAGAGCCGCCACGGCGGCCGCGACCGCCCCGGGTACCGCCCGGATAGCACGCTTCATGCTGGCCAGTCTTCCCGCCGGGCGCCGTCGCCGCCACGAGACCGCCCAACGGCACCCGTGGACCGGTGCGCCGCGCCAGCCGATGCAACCGCCCGGGTGAGGCGTCGGTCTATCCAGTGACAGTGCCGAAGGGAGCAGGTATGGATGGGGTTGCAGCGGTGCAACAGGCGTACCACGCGTATTACCGCTCATTGGTGGGCCAGCTCTACGCCGTCACCGGGGATCTGCCCGAGGCGCAGGACGTGGTCCACGAGGCGTACGCCCGGGCACTGGCCCGACCAGGCCCGTTCCTGGAGGTCCGCGATCCGGCGGCGTGGCTGCGTACCGTGGCGTTGAACCTGGCCCGCAGCCGGTTCCGGCGCCGGTGGCTGTTCGACCGCCTGGTCAGCGCCGGGCGGGTGGAGCGTGGCGCCGACACCGTGCCGGCGATGTCGCCGGACCGGGTCGCGCTGGTCACCGCCCTGCGCAAGCTGGCCCGGCCGACCCGGGAGGTGATCGTCCTGCATCACCTCGCGGACCAGCCGATCGAAGAGGTCGCCGCCACCCTCGGCGTGCCGGTCGGCACCGTCAAGGCCCGGCTGTCGCGGGGGCGGGCCGCCCTCGCCCGACACCTGGCCGACGATCCCGCCACCGTCGGTGCGAGCAGTGCCGTCAGCGCCGCGACCGGCTCGACCACGCCCACCGCCGGCACCGCCACCGGCGCGACCGGTGCCATCGGGGCGGCCGGGGCGACCGGGGCGGCCGGGGCGGCCGGGGCCAACGGCTCCAGGACGGTGACCGCCGGCACCGCCGAGACGGCCGGACCGGCAGCCGTCGGCACGGCCGGCTCCGCAACCGTGGCCGCCGGCATCGCCGAACCGCAGACCGCCGGCATCGCCGAGCCCCGAACCGCCGGCATCGCCGAACCCCGAACCGCCGGCATCGCCGGCATCGCCGCACCCGGCACCGATGGGCGCGCGACCGGACGGAAGGAGCAGCTTCGCCATGCCTGAACTGGATTTCCACGGACTGCGCGACGAGATCGGGGACGCCGCACGACAGCCGGAATTCGCCTCCGTCATGCGACGCGCGAGCCGGATCCGGACCCGTCGATACTCCGCCGCGACCGGCACGGCAGCGGTGTTGACCCTTGCCGTGGCGCTGGCCGGCTCCACGCTGGCCTCCGGCGGCACCCGCCCGAGCGGTCCCCCCGGCGGAGCGGCCGGCCCCGGTGTGGGCTCCTCCGCCGGCGTGCCGTCGGGCGGACCGGCGCGCGCCATCGAGTGGGCCGGCGCCGCTGACGCCCTGCACCTGTACGCGGTGCTGACCGACTGTGACGAATGCCCACGGCGGCTGGTGGGCTCCGCGGACGGTGGCCGCAGCTGGCGGACGCGACACACGTTCGGCGGCGGGCAGATGCAATGGTTCGCCCCGAGGCTGATCACCATCGGGCCGGAATCCCTCCTGTTCGACGCGCCACTCGCCGGTCAACCCGGAGCCCGCCTGCCCGGCTTCCCAGCCGGCTTCCCCAAGGCGCACAACCCGGTCGAACCCGTTCGGTCGAACTGGCGGTTGACCACCGACGGCGGCGCGACCTGGCGTGACGTGGCCAAGTCGAAGACTCCCGTCGCCGCGGCAACCGCCGGCTCCCCGATCGTCAGCTGCGAGGCGGAGACCCGCGACGCCGACAATTGCGTCCTGTACGTGCTGGACCCGGCCGCCGGGCGCCTCGCGCCGCTCGCGAACCAACCCCCGCTGCTGGGGATGGACGTCACCCGCGTGCCCGCCAGTGCGGGCCTGTGGGTGCAGGGCTATCACCGTGACAGCGAGCGACCGGCGATGGCGGTCAGCCGGGACAACGGGCGGACCTGGACCACCACGGTCTTCACCGAGGAACCACCCGTCGCCGCGTCGACCGGACGACCCAGGGCTACCCAGAATCTGCCCAACGTGACCACCGCCGACGGTCGCACCGCGTATGCGATGTTCGTGCGGGGGGCCGCCCCACCCCGGGTCTACCGCAGCACCGACGGCGGGCGCACCTGGAAGCGCACCAACGGGGACACGCCGGTGAGCGAGGCACCGCTGTCCAGTCCGGAGTCGTGGGTGACCGCTGACGGGGCACACGTCATCCTGGACCAGCCGGACGGTCTGGCCCGGTTCCTGGTCAGCGCGGACGGGCGGCGTTACACCCCGATGACGGTCACCGGCCTGCAGGACGAGATCGCCAGCGGCGAGCCGATGCGGTTGCCGACCATGGCCGGCGGCCGGTACCTGTACCAGAGCGCCAACCGCGCGTACGTTTCGGACGACGGCCGTCGGTGGCAGCCGGTCCTGCCGTAGCATTCCGGGCCCTGTCCCGGAGCTTCCGGAGCCCCGTCGCGGACCGCGGCGGGGCCCCGGCGGGCCCGGCGTTTGTCCCCCGGGAGAGGGAAAATCCCGGGGGATAGCCGCGTCATGCCGCTGACCTGGCGCGGGCGGGTTGCCGGTCCGTCGACACTGCCGAGGTGACATACCAGCCACCGAACGACCCGGACCACCGCCCGGCTGCAGATGACCTCACGCTGGACAGCCTGTTCTCGTCCGAGCCCGATGAGGGCGGCGGTCTGCACGGCCTGAGCCGACGCCGCCGAGCCGGCCTCTATCTTGGCGGTGCGGTCCTGGCGCTGGCGTTGCCCCTCGCCGCCGGA
>DASVVF010000938.1:0-4394 GCA_036386695.1 Catenuloplanes sp.
TCGACGAAGGTCCGATCGTCGGTCATCCGATCACACCCTCCCACCGGGTCACTCCGGCTCGCCCGGGCCGCCCAGCCGCTCGCCCACCCGGACCGCTCAGCTAACCCCGGGCCCTTCGGCCCGACCCCATCGCCGGATCAGGCGCGCTTCTCCTTGTCGGCGACGGCCAGGAGCTCCTCGGCGTGGGCGATGCCGAGATCCGAGTCCGGCAGGCCGGCCAGCATCCGGGCCAGCTCGCGCGCCCGCTCGGTCTCCTCGACGATGCGCACCCCGCTGGTGGTGATCGCCCCGCTGGTGTCCTTGGCGACCACGAGATGCCGGTCGGCGAACGCGGCCACCTGCGGCAGGTGGGTCACGACCAGCACCTGATGCGTACGCGCCAGCCGGGCCAGCCGCCGGCCGATCTCCACCGCGGCCTGCCCGCCCACACCCGCGTCGACCTCGTCGAAGACCAGAGTCGGCGGGCCGCCGGCACCGGCGAAGACGACCTCTATGGCCAGCATGACGCGGGAGAGCTCACCGCCCGAGGCGCCCTTCTGCAGGGGCAGCGCGGGCGCGCCGGGATGCGCGATCAGCCGCAGCTCGATCTCGTCGCCGCCGTCCGGTCCGACGGCCACCTCGGCCCCGTCGACCGGGACGGTGGGCTCGTCGCGCCCGCCGGCCCGCGGCTGCACGACGATCTCGACCCGGGCGTGCGGCATGGCCAGCCCGGTCAACTCCACGCTGACCTGCTCGGCGAACCGCCCGGCCGCCTCCCGCCGGGCCGCGCTCAGCCGACCGACCAGCTCGGCGACGACGGTCGCCAGGCGCTGCCGTTCACGGTCCAGCTCGTCGAGCAGCTCATCGGAGGAGTCCAGCTCCGACAGGCGGGTGCGGGCGTGGTCCGCCCAGGCCACCACCCCGTCGACGTCGTCGGCGTACTTGCGGGTCAGCGCCCGCAGCGCGGCCCGTCGCTCGTA
Source organism: Catenuloplanes sp. (assembly GCA_036386695.1). Classification (GTDB taxonomy): domain Bacteria; phylum Actinomycetota; class Actinomycetes; order Mycobacteriales; family Micromonosporaceae; genus DASVVF01. The sequence continues at coordinate 960 of DASVVF010000938.1, forward strand.
CACCACGGCCAACCGGGCCGGGTCGGCGTCCAGCACCCCCAGGTACGCCGACAGCTCCGCGGCGACGTCACCCACCAGGGTGGCCGCCTCCTCGATCCGCCCGGCCAGCTCGCCGAGGACCGCGTCGACGGATGACTGCGCCTCCAGGGTCCGCCGTGCCAGACCCAGCAGCCCGGTGGCGTCCGGGGTGTCGTCGGCGCCTTCCATGCCCCCGGCGAGCGCCTGCGCCGCCAGGGCCGCCGCGGTACGCAGCCCCTCGGTGTGCTCGAGCCGCTGCGCCTCGGCCCGCAGGGCGTCGTCCTCCCCGGACTGCGGGTCGACCCGGGTGATCTCGTCCAGCCCCAGCCGCAGCAGGTCGGCTTCCTGGCTGCGTTGCCGGGCGTTGCGGCGCCGGTCGGCGAGGTCCTCATCGACCTGCCGCCACCGCGTGTACGACTCGCGGAACGTGTCGAGCAGCTTCTCGTGGTCCGCGCCGGCGAACCGGTCCAGCGCGGCGCGCTGCTCGGCCGGGCGCAGCAGGCGCAGCTGGTCGGACTGCCCGTGCACCGCCACCACCTGCTCGCCGACCTCGGCCAGCATCGCCACCGGCATGGCCCGCCCCCCGACATGCGCCCGGGACCGGCCCTCCACCGTCACCGTACGACTGAGCAGCACCGAGCCGTCGTCGTCGGTGTCCGCGCCGGCGTCGACGATGCGGGCGTGGACCACCGCCGCCGGTGAACCGGTCAGCCGCAGCCGGCCCTCCACCACCGCCCGACCCGGGTCGGCCCGGACCCGACCGGCGTCAGCCCGCCCACCGAACAACAGTCCCAGGCCGGTGACCACCATCGTCTTGCCCGCGCCCGTCTCCCCCGTGATCACGTTCATACCGCGGGTGAGCGGCAACGTGGTGTCCTCGATGACGCCGAGACCGGTGATGCGCAACTCCTCCAGCACAGGCAGACACTATCGGCGTGGTCCGACAGTGACCAGCCGGAGGATCCGCGCCATGGTCACCGGCACTACCGGCGGTTTCCACGCCAGCCGTCGACCGGCAGCTCGAACTTGGCCACCAACCGGTCGGTGAACGGCCGCGGATGCAGCCGGACGACGCGTACCGGCAGGCTCCCCCGGCGCACCGACACCCGGGCCCCCGGCGGGAGGTCGAAGACCCGACGCCCGTCACAGCACAGCACCGCGAAGGAGGTGTACGGATCCACGGTGATCACGAAAGTGGATGTGGGGGCGGTCACCAGGGGCTTGCTGAACAGCGCGTGGGCGCTGATCGGCACCAGCAGCAGCGCCTCCACCTCGGGCCACACCACCGGGCCGCCGGCCGAGAACGCGTACGCCGTCGATCCGGTCGGCGTGGCGCACACCACACCGTCGCAGCCGTACCGCGACAGCGGCCGCCCGTCGACGTCGACGAGCACCTCCAGCATCTGCGAACGCTGGCCCTTCTCGACGCTGGCCTCGTTGAGCGCCCACGACTCCGCGATCAGCTCGCCGTGCAACTCCGCGCGCACGTCGATGGTGAGCCGCTCGTCGACGGTGTACGCCCGGTCGACCACATCTCGCACCGCCCGGTCGGCGTCGCCGGACTCCGCCTCGGCCAGGAACCCCACCTTGCCCAGGTTGATACCCAGCAGCGGGGCCTTCGCCGGGCGGGCCAGCTCCGCGGCGCGCAGGAAGGTGCCGTCGCCGCCCAACGCGAAGACGATCTCCACCCCCTCGGCGGCCGCCGGGTCGGAGACCGGCGTCACACCGCGCGGCAGGTCGAGATCCGCCACCTCCTCGGCGATCACCCGCACCTCGAAACCGGCGGCGACCAGATCCATCGCCACCGCCCGGGCGTGCTCGGTGCTCTGCCGCCGTCCGGTGTGGGTGACGAGCAACGCCGAGCGGGTCACCACATCACCCCCGCGCGTCGCCTCACGCCGACCACCTCACTGTGTCCGGTCACACCCGGCCATCCTTCCGTGGATCATCGCCCGGCTCCGGCTCATCCGCCGACCCGGCGGACGCTACTCCGCCCGACGGCCCGTCGGCGACCACGGAGCGCACCAACGGCGCGTCAGCCGGCGGCGCGTCCCGCCGGAACCAGACGAAGAACTCCACGTTCCCGCTGGGGCCGGGCAGCGGGCTCGCCACCACCCCGGCAACGCCCAACCCCAACCCGGCCGCGGCGGCGCACACCCCCAGCACAGCGTCGGCGCGCAGCGCGGCGTCGCGCACCACGCCGCCCGACCCGACCCGCTCCCGGCCCACCTCGAACTGCGGCTTCACCATCAGCACCAGGTCACCATCGGGCCGGGTGCAGTCCGTCAACGCCGGCAACACCAGCCGCAACGAGATGAACGACAGGTCCGCGACGGTCAGGTCCACCGGACCACCGATCGTCTCGACCGTCAGGGTCCGCACATTGGTACGGTCCACCACCCGGACCCGCGGGTCGGACCGCAACGACCACGCCAGTTGGCCGTACCCGACATCGACGGCGACCACCTCGGCCACACCGCCGCGCAGCAGCACATCGGTGAAACCGCCCGTCGACGCGCCGGCGTCGAGGCAGCGCCGACCGCTGACCGACAGTCCCCGCGGGACGAACGCCTCCAGCGCCCCGACGAGCTTGTGCCCGCCCCGGGAGACGTACGCGCTGCCCGGATCCTCCCCGAGGACCAGCAGCGGGTCGGCCGGATCGACCATCGCGGCGACCTTCCTGGCCACCGTGCCGCGTACCTGCACCCGCCCAGCCGCCACGAGTTCCGCCGCCTGCTCCCGGGAACGGGCCAGGTTACGGCGGACCAGTTCAACGTCCAGTCTGGTACGGCGGGCCATCGGTACGAATCTCCGGGGAACGACGGGGTCCGGCAAGGGGGAAAATCTGGATCAGGCGCGGTCGATGCTGGCGAGCGTTTCCTGCAGAACACGGTGTGCCGCCTCGTACTCCGCGATCTGATCCGCCGGCGACAGCGACGCCGCGTTGGCCAGCGAACCCACGACGGCGTCGACAGCGGGATGGCCGGTGCTCCCGTCCGTGCCCCGCGGCGGCGGCCCGACAACCCCGGGCGGCGGACCGCCGAACACCGCGCCAGCCGCCGCCGGCTGCGGCGCCGGCCCGGGATGCGGCGCGGGGCCGGGCTGCGGCGCGGGGCCAGGCTGTGGCGCCGGCCCGGGCTGCGGCGTGGGGCCAGGCCCCGGTGGCGGCCCGGGGCGCGGCGGAGGGCCCGGCCGAGGCGGCGGAGCGGGCACCGGTGGGCGGGGCACCGGTGGCTGCGGCGCCGTCATGACCCGTCCGTCCCGGCGTCCGTACCGCGCCGTGCCGCCGGCCGGCCGGCGGCCTTCCCGGCCGTGGCCTTGCGACCCGCGGTGGTCTTCTTCGCCCCGGTCCGCTTCGCGGCCGGCTCCGACGCCTGAGTGCCGGCCCGCGCGGCACCGCCCGACTGAGTCGAGGCC
>DASVVF010000939.1:0-5076 GCA_036386695.1 Catenuloplanes sp.
ACCCCCGGGACGAGGTACCAACCGAACCCGGCGGTGGACCGGCCTCCCTGCCGGCTCATTTGCCGAGGTCGGTGAGGTTGTCCTGGTATGGCTTGGCGACCTCGTCGAGCATCTGCTGCGGGGTCTTGGAGCCGTTGATCAGCCCCTGCACGCCACCGACCATGACGTCGTAGTAGCCGGGCGCGGGCCAGTCCGGGTAGAACGCCAGCCCGTCACTCGAGGAGATCTTGGCGAAGTTGTCGATGAGCTCCTTGTTCTTCGCGTCGGTGATCCCCGCCGCGTCCGCCGCCACCGGCACACCGCCGTTGTTGCCGAGCAGGTTCTGCACCTCGGGCTGCATGGTGATGTCGATGAAGTCGTACGCCAGGCTCTTGGCCTTGCTCTTGGTCGGCACCACCCACAGGTTGCCGCTGGAGCCGGGGTGCAATGTGTTGCCGGGGAACAGGAACGTGCCCCACTCGAAGTTCTTGATCTCCGAGGCGAACCGGCCGTACCACCAGCTGCCCGAGATCATGATCGGGAACTTGCCCTGGGTGAAGGCGACGCCCATGTCCTCGGCCTTGATGCCGGCGGAGTTCTTGGCGATGTAGCCCTTCTTCACCCAGTCGGCGAAGGTGTTGGCGGCGTAGCTGAACTCGGGCCCCTGGAAGTTCACCTTGCCCTTGTACAACTGGAATGCGTCCACAAAGGACCGGTCCGCTTTGGACAGTGCCAGCTCGTAGAAGATCTGCTGGGCGGGGTACTCCGCGCCGGCCACCGCCAGCGGCGTCCTACCGGCTCTGGCGAAGGTGTCCAGCGCCGCCTGGAACTCCGCCAACGTGGTGGGAACCTTGAGGTTCGCCTTGGCGAACTCGTCCTTGTTGTAGTACACCATCACGTACTCGCCGTAGTTGGGCACGCCGTACCACTTGCCGTCGCCCATGATGCCCTTGGCGTCGTACCTGGCGGTGGTCTGCAGGCTCGGGCTGAGCTTCCGGTCCCAGCCGCGACCGGTCACCTGCGCCGTGAGGTCGGTGAGCAGGCCCTGCTTGGACAGCAGGCCGGCGGTCGCATTGCCCTTGTTGTACTCCATGAGGTCCGGCGCGTTGTCGGAGTTGAGGATCATCCCGGCGTTCTGCTGGAGCTGCTCGAAGCTCTTCTCCTCGAACTTCACGGTGACATCCTGGTGGGCCGCCTTGAACTGCTTGATCGCCTCGCTCCAGGCGATGCCCATCGCGCTGTTGGGGCTCTCGTAGTGCCAGAGGGTGAGCGTCTTGGGCTGGGCGGTGGGTTCGCCGGAGCTGCCACAGCCGCTCAACGCCACGGCGCCGGCCAGCAGCAGACTGCCGGCCGCGGCCCGGATCGTCGGTCTGGACATGGGAGTCCTCCCGGGGGGAATGGGTGGCGGTGAGGCGCACCCTTCGACTACCGATGGTCATCGAAACGCTTCGACAGGACCCCGCCGGAGACCGACGGACATGTCGGAGGGTCTGCGCCGACGGTAGTAGTCCCACGGCAGATGTCAACAGGTGGCATCCCCCCACTGGGGACGCCGCCGGTGCTTCCCGCCGGGCATCCCGGGCCCACGGCGGGCTTCCGGCCCGCCTCTGGACAGGTCACCGAGGGAGCACTATGGTCACGAAATCGATCCGTCTGATTGACTGATCGTTATCGAAGCGATTCGAATCATGACAGGCGACATAGGCCGGGTCCGATGGCCCCGCGCTTTTCCCCGTACGTCGGGTCCCAGTACGCCGTCGGGTCCCAGTACGTCGAGGAAGCCGCCGCGCGAACGGCTTGGAGGTTCGTCGTGTCACATACACCCCCCGCTGGCCAGCACCGTGCCACCCGGGCGCACGGCGCCGCGGCGCGCCCCCGGCGCCGGCTGCGTTCCCGCGTCGGCCCGGCCATCGCCGCCGGCCTGACCGCTGTGCTCGCCGTGGGGCTGGCCCCCGCCGGCGCCAGCGCCGCGCCGGTCTACGAGTACCCGTTCCAGGACCCCGGGCTGTCGCTGTCGGCCCGGGTCGACGACCTGGCCGGCCGGCTGACGCTGGACGAGAAGATCTCCCTGCTGCACCAGTACCAGCCGGCCATCCCCCGCCTCGGCCTGGCGGTGTTCAAGTCCGGCACCGAGGCGCTGCACGGGGTGGGCTGGTCCGGCGACTACTACACCGGCGGCAACCAGGTGATGGCGACCGCGACGCAGTTCCCGCAGGCGCTCGGGCTGGCCAGCACCTGGAACCCGGAGCTGATCAAGCGGGTCGGCTCGGCGGTCGGCGACGAGGCCCGCGGGCTGCACGCGGTCAACCCGACCACCTGGGGGCTGAACCTGTGGGCCCCGGTGGTCAACCTGCTGCGGGACCCGCGCTGGGGCCGCAACGAGGAGGGCTACAGCGAGGACGCGACGCTGACCGGGGCGATCGCCACCGCTTACGGCCACGGCCTGCAGGGCGACGACCCGCGTCACCTCAAGACCGCCCCCACGCTGAAGCACTACCTGGCCTACAACAACGAGGTACGCCGGGACACCACCAACGCCGTCGTGCCACCCCGGGTGCTCAACGAGTACGACCGCCAGGCGTTCAAGATCCCGCTGGTTGCCGACGCGGCGACCGGCGTCATGCCCTCGTACAACCTGGTCAACGGCCGGCCGACCACGGTCTCCCCGGACCTGAACCTGATCCGTAGCTGGACCGACCAGCCGCTGTTCAACCCCAGCGACGCCGGGGCGCCGGGAAACCTGACCGGCTCCCAGGCCTACTTCGCCACGCCGGCCGAGGCGCACGCCGTCGCCATCAAGAACGGCATCAACAGCTTCACCCAGGACAACACCAACCCGACCGGCACCGTCACCGCGATCCGGGCCGCCCTGACCCGGGGCCTGCTGACCGAGCAGGACATCGACGCCCGGGTCCGGGAGAACCTGAGCCTGCGCCTGCGGCTGGGCGAGTTCGACCCCGACGGCGGGCCGTACGGACGGATCACCCCGGCGGTCATCAACAGTCCCGCGCACCAGCAACTCGCCCGGCGGACCGCCGCCGAGGCGATGGTGCTGCTCAAGAACGCCGGCAACACCCTGCCGCTGGACGCGACCCGCGACCGCAAGGTCGCTGTCGTCGGGCCGCTGTCGAACACGCTGTACTCCGACTGGTACGGCGGCACCATGCCGTACAAGGTCACCCCGGTGCAGGGCATCCGGGAACGGCTCGGCGCCGGCGGCACCGTCGTCGACAACGAGGGCGTCGACCGGATCGCCCTGCGTGACCCGGCCACCGGCCGGTACGTCACCGCCGGCAGCGGGCCCGCCGGGGCGACCCTGGCCACCACCGGCACCGCCGTCGACAGCACCACCCAGTTCGACGTCTTCGACTGGGGTCAGGGTGTGGTCACCCTGCGCAGCGCGGCCAACGGTCGGACGGTCGGCCTCAGCGGCAGCACCTTCGTGAACAACCAGGCCCAGCCCAACGGCTGGTTCGTCCAACAGCTGTTCACCCTTGAGCAGCGCGCCGACGGCCGCACGGTGCTGCGTTACGTCGGCTACGACTCGACCCAGAGCTGGTCGGGCGCCTTCCGCAACCCGTACGTGGTGGTGCGCCCGGACGGCACGCTGGCTCTCGGCGCGGCCACCGCCGACGCCGCCACCCCGTTGGACCGCGAGGTCATCACCAGCGGTCAGGCGGCCGCGGTCGCGGCGGCCCGGGACGCCGACGCGGCGGTCGTGGTGGTCGGCAGCATGCCGTTCATCAACGGCCGGGAGGACCACGACCGGACCACCATGGCCCTGGCGGAAGGGCAGCAGGCGCTGATCCGAGCGGTCACGGCGGCCAACCCGAAGACCATCGTGGTGGTGGAGAACAGCTACCCGACCACGATCAACTGGGAACAGCAGAACGTTCCGGCGATCCTGTGGACCACGCACGCCGGCCAGGAGACCGGCAACGCGATGGCCGACGTGCTGTTCGGCGACCACAACCCCGCCGGCCGGCTCACCCAGACCTGGTACCGCTCCGACGCGGACCTGCCGAGCATCCTCGACTACGACATCATCAAGTCCGACCGCACGTACCTGTACTACCGCGGCGACCCGCTCTACCCGATCGGGCACGGCCTGAGCTACAGCACCTTCCGGTACGCCAACCTGCGGGTCAACTCCCCCGTGGTGACCCCCGCCGGCACCGTTCGGGTCAGTGTCGACGTCACCAACACCGGCTCACGGGCCGGCGACGAGGTGGTGCAGCTCTACACCCACCAACGGCAGTCGCGGGTCAAGCAGCCGGTCAAGCAGCTGCGCGGCTTCCAGAAGGTGCAGCTGGCGGCCGGCCAGACCAAACGGGTGACGATCACCCTGCCCGCCCGGGACCTGCAGTTCTGGGACGTCACCCGCAACCGGTGGACGGTCGAGTTGGCCACCCACGACGTGCTGGTCGGCAGCTCGTCGGGCGACATCCGGGCCCGCGGCCGGTTGGCGGTCCTCGGCGAGGTGATCCCACCGCGTGACCTGAGCCGGACCACCCGGGCGGAGAACTTCGACGACTACGCCGGGACGACGCTGCTGGACGAGTCGAAGGTCCAGGGCACCTCGGTCGGCGCCACCGCCGCCGGCAACTGGATCAAGTTCGCCGACGCGAACCTGCGTCGGGGCCCGGGAACCTTCACCGCTCGGGTGGCCAACGCCGGCCCGGCGACGACCCTGCGGATCCGGCTCGACGACCCGGTCAACGGCCGGCTGATCGGCACTGCCACGGTGCCGGCGACCGGCGACGTGTACACGTACGCGACCACCACCGCGGCGTTGCAGCGGGTCACCGGCCGGCACGCCGTCTACCTGGTCTTCGACGGTCCGGCCCGGCTGGCCACCTTCTCGCTGAGCTGACCGACGACCACCCGCCCCGGTGTCCTGCTGCACCCCCGGGGCGGGTGGGCCGTGTCCACATCCGACGTCCTGGGCCCTCGCACGGAGGCGCGCTGGCGGTGCTGTCGCAGGAGGACGTGCCCGGCGGAATCGGTGCGGTGGATCTGGTCACGGTCGGTACGCAGCGCGGCGGCGTACGGGTCCGGGACGTCCCCGCCCCGGCCTACCGGGGTCGGCTGATGGAC
>DASVVF010000940.1:0-8123 GCA_036386695.1 Catenuloplanes sp.
CCCCGAGCGGTTGGCCGAGGCGCTGGTGGACCCGCTGCGCACCCGCGGCCGCGCGGCCCGGCACGTGCCGGCGGCGGGATTCCTGCGCCCGGCGTCGCTGCGCTGGGAGTTCGGCCGTACCAATCCGGACACCTTCTACGAGGGCTGGCTCGACGAGGCCGGGCTGCGCCGGGAGGTCCTCGACCCCCTCGGCCCGGCCGGCGCCGGCCGGGTGCTGCCGAGTTTGTGGGACGCCCGGATCGACCGGGCCAGCCGGGCCGACTATGTGGAGCTGCCGCCCGGTGCGGTGGTGCTGGTCAGTGGGGCGTTCCTGCTCGGCGGCGGGCTGCCGTTCGACGTCGCCGTGCACCTGTCGTCATCCGGGCCGGCGCTGGCCCGGCGTACTCCCGCCGAGCTGCACTGGACGTTGCCGGCGTTCGCCCGGTACGAGGCGGAGGTCGATCCGGGTTCGTTCGCCGACGTGGTGGTACGGGTCGATGACCCGCGGCGGCCGGCGATGGTGGACCGATTCGCCGACAGTCGGTAAGGTGATCATGTCTCCGCGTGATGTTCGTGGGAATGATCCGGTTTGACTGGTCCAAGCTGGGGGTACCTGGCCGGCCTTATGGCGAACATGCGGGCGGTGCGGGCGGGGAGTCCACCGGCCCGTCAATCGGAAAGGGCGGCAGCTCATGCTCGTCAACAACACGGTCCTCACCGGCCAGCAGGCCGCGTCGGGGATGACGCCGCCGTTGGGCGTCGACGTCTCGACCGGCGCGGGTGCGGGGCGCTCGTCGACTGATGTCGATCAAATCCGGCAGAGCCTGCAGAGTCGCTACGACGAGCTGAGCGCGGAGTACGACGAAGCCGTGACCCAGAACCACATGCTGCGGATGGTGGAGATCGGCGACGCCGCCGGTGACGACCAGGCCGACAGCGGCACCAAGACCGCGGAGCGCGACGCCGCCCTGTCGCTGATCCGGACGATCCTGGAACGCCGTACCCAGTTCGAGCACGCGCTGCAGCGCCTCAACGAGGGCACCTACGGCTGGTGCGAGGGGTGCGGGGCGGCGATCCCGGTCGAGCGGTTGACGATTTTCCCGTCGGCCACCTCCTGTGTCGCGTGCAAGCAGAACAAGGAGCGGCGAGCCGGCTGAGCAGGGAATGTGCACGCCGGGTCGGTGGCGGCCGACCCGGCGTCCGCTTCGCCGCACCCGGTGGGTCGGGCGCCGGGGGGCGCTGTGGGGTCGTAGCCACGCGATGGGTGAACGGGAACCGTGGGCGAGATCAAAGTGGGCACCGCCTCCTGGACAGACCGGACGTTGCTGGACTCCGGCTGGTACCCGGCCACGGCGGACAACCCGGAGAAGCGGCTGGCGTACTACGCCCGCCACTTCCCACTGGTCGAGGTGGACGCCACCTACTACGCCCCACCGGCCGAGCGGACCGCCCGGTTGTGGGCGGAGCGCACCCCACCCGGCTTCACCTTCAACATCAAGGCCTACAGCCTGCTGACCGGCCACCCGACCCGGGTCTCCTCGCTGTACAAGGAGCTGCGCCCGCAGACGGAGAAGAAGAACGTCTACCCCGCCGACCTGCCCGCGCAGACGTACGAAGAGGTCTGGACCCGGTTCCTCGCGGCGCTGGACCCGCTGGTGGACGCCGGAAAACTCGGCTCGGTGCTGTTCCAGTTCCCACCGTGGTTCACCATCAAGCGGGCCAACAAGCAGTACCTGCTGGAGGTCGCCGCCCGGTGCCGGCCGCTGCGGGCGGTCTTCGAGTTCCGGCACGCGTCCTGGTTCGACGGCGCCAACCGCGACGAGACCCTGGACTTCCTGCGCGGGCACCGGCTGCCGTTCGTCTGCGTCGACATGCCGCAGGGACACCCGTCGTCGATTCCGCCGGTGGTGACGGCCACCGCCGACCTGGCCCTGGTCCGCTTCCACGGCCACAGCGACAAGTGGACCAGCAAGGACATCCACGAGAAGTTCGGCTACCTGTACTCGCCGCGCGAACTGGCCGACTGGGCGCCGAAGCTGCGCGAGCTGGCCGACGCCGCCCAGCAGACCCACGTGCTGATGAACAACTGCTATCAGGACTACGCCCAGCGCAACGCCACCCAGCTCATCGAGCTGATCGAGCAGGTCAACCGACCACCGGTGCCACCGGCTGCCGGTGCTCGCCGGGCTGCGGGCTGCGGGTGATCGGCAGGCCGCGGCGGCGGGCCTCGGCGGCCATGCCGGCGGCGTCGATGATGGCGGCGCCGCCCGGGTCGTTGTTGAAATAGACGTACGTGGTGGAGTCGGCGAACTGTTGGTCGATCCGGTCCAACCACGACCCCAGGGCTCCCGCGCCGTACCGCGGCCAGGGTCGAGCCCGCCCCTCGTGCATCCGCAGGTAGCCGAAGTCGGTGGTGCGCCACAGCGGGGTGATCGGGCGGCTGCGCCGGTCCGCCCAGCACAGCGCCGCCCGGCGGTGCTCCAGCACCGAGCGGACCTGCGAGGTCCACCAGCTCGGATGCCGGGGCTCGACCGCCACCCGTACCTCGGCCGGAAACAGCGCCAGCGTCGCGTCCAACGCCGCCACGTCGACCCGCAGGTTCGGCGGCAGCTGCAGCAGCACCGGGCCCAACTTGTCGCCCAAGGCGGTGGCCCGCCCGAGGAACCGTTGCACCGGCTCCTGCGGATCGCGCAGCCGCTTGATGTGCGTCAGGTAGCGGCTGATCTTCACGCCGACGCAGAAGTCGGCCGGGGTGCGGTCCCGCCACTGGGCGAAGGTGTCCCGCTCCGGCAGTCGGTAGAACGCGTTGTTCACCTCGACGGTGGCGAACTGGCCGGTGTAGTGCTCCAGCCACAGCCGCTGCGGTAGCCCGGGCGGGTAGAACCACCGCCGCCCGGGCTCCGGCGTTTCGCCGGCCCGGTTCTTCGGCTGCCGCCAGTCCTTGTACTGCCAGCCGCTGGTCCCGATGCAGATCATCGTCGGTGAGTACCCGCTGTCCGGCCCGGCAAGCACCGGGCGCCTCCGCCGGCCGGGTTAGACATGATCCGCCCCGGGTACGGAACGGGTTCACCACGCCCGCGGCGCACGCCGCGGGGTGCACATCGCGAGGGGGCTCTCCATGGCACTCAACGACGACGACATCACCACCGGCGGCGGCGTGGGCGGCGAAGGTCCGGCTGACGGCGGGGCCAACCCGGGGCAGTCCGACGGCGGCGCCGACGGTGGCGCGGGTGGCGGCGAGGGTCCGGCTGACGGCGGGGCGAACGCGGGGCAGTCCGACGGCGGCGCCGACGGCGGCGCGATCTGACCGGCGACCCGATGAGCACCGACGCGCCGGGCGGCCCACGCCGCCCGGCGCTGGCCCGCTGCGCGGCCGTCGACCCGGCCACCTTCGGCACCGATCACTGGGGTCGGTCCCCGCTGCTCTCGCGGGCCGCCGACCTGGCCGGACCGTCGGGCTTCACCGACCTGCTCAGCCCGCGTGACGCCGACGAGCTGCTCAGCCGTCGCGGTTTGCGCACCCCCTTCCTGCGGGTGGCCGACCAGGGCCAGGTCCTCCCGGCCAGCCGGTTCACCGGCGGCGGTGGCGCCGGTGCCGAGATCGGCGACCAGGTCCTCGACGAACGGGTGCTGGAGCTGTACGCGGCCGGCGCCACGCTGGTGCTGCAGGGGCTGCACCGCAACTGGCCCGCCCTGATCGACTTCGCCGGCGACCTCGGCCGCGACCTCGGCCAGCCGTTGCAGGTCAACGCCTATCTGACGCCGGCCGGTAACCAGGGCTTCGCCACCCACTACGACACCCACGACGTATTCGTGCTCCAGGTCGACGGCGACAAGCGGTGGCGGGTGCACGAACCCGTGCTGCCCGACCCGCTGGAACGCCAGCCGTGGGGCGGGCGCGCCGACGAGGTGTCCGCGGTGGCCGACGGCCCGCCGGCGCTGGATGTCGTGCTGAGCCCCGGCGACGCCCTCTACCTGCCGCGGGGCTGGCTGCACTCCGCCGAGGCGCTGGGGCGCTCACTGCACCTGACCGTCGGGGTGCGGGCGTTGACCCGGTACGCGCTGGTCGAGGAGCTGCTCGCGCTGGCGGCCGACGACCAACGGCTGCGGGCCACCCTGCCGTTCGGCGTCGACGTCGCCGCCGCTGACCAGATCGCAGCGGAACTCGCCGGGACGGTCGACGCGCTGCGCGACTGGCTCACCCGGGTCGACCCGGCCGCGGTCGCCGACCGGCTTCGCCGGCGTGCCTGGGCGGGGGCACGCCCGGCCCCGATCCGGCCGCTGGCACAGGCCGCGGCGATCGACCAGCTCGGGGTCGACAGCCGGATCACGGTCCGTGACGGGTTGCGGTGGGAGCTGGTCGGACCTGGGCCGGGGCAGGTGCTGTTGCGACTGTTCGACCGCGAGATCACCTTCCCGGCGGTGTGCGGACCGGCCCTGCGGGCCGTGCTGACCGGTGCCGCGCACCGGGTCGGTGACCTGCCCGGGCTCGACGACGACGAGGACCGGTTGGTGCTGACCCGCCGCCTGCTCCGCGAGGCCGTCGTGGTCCCGGCCGACCACGGGTCGGCGCGCTAGCGTACCGGCGCTGCTGGTGGCCGTCACGCTGGTGGACTTCCGGGGTGGACCTGGCGCCCCAGGCCGGGGCGAGCGGCCAGACGTCACCGCAGCGCGAGGAGCAACGCCGCGGCGGTGGCCAGCCCGGCGATCGCCACCACCGCCACCCCGGCCGGGTCCAGGCCCGACCCCCGCCGGTCGGCGACCCGCTTGGCCACGGCCACCCCGACCGCCGGTCCGAGCAGCGTGACGATCAGCGCCAGCACCGGCAGGCCGACCGCCCAGTCGCCGCCGGCCCGCTGGCCGGCCCACCGCAGGGCCGCGCCGGCGGCGAAGCCGACCGCCCCGCCCACCGCCCCGACCAGCGCCAGCAGCGTCCGCATCGACCCACCGGACGGTCGCCGGACGGTGGTTGCCGGCGCCACCCGGGCCTGCGCCTCGTGCAGGTAGTCGTCGGCCTGCCGCCCGTCGCGCTGCTGCGGCACCACCGCCCGGGGCAGGCTGCGACCGAACTGCTCGGCCGACGGGCCGACCTGGTGCACGAAGGTGCTCCACAGGTACGCCGCCTCGGCGTCGACCACCTCGGCCACCCGGCGGGCCGCGTCGACCCGCGCGCCGGTCTCCCGCACCGCCCGCTCCGCCGCCCGCACGGCGGCGTCGGCCGCCGCGCACTGCTCGGCGTACCAGGCTTCGGCCTGTGCACGCTGCGCCGCCAGTTGGGCGTCCAACGCCGCCAGCCGACGCATCAGCCGGGCGTAGTCCGTGGTCCCGTCGGTCATGACGGCCCATACGGAATGATCGTCTCGGCGGTGCGGTGCACCGACCGGTCGCAGTACAGGGCCCGCCACGGGCGGGGATACCACAGCGGGCCGCCCGGTCCCGGATACAGCGGGGCCAGCTCGGAACCGTGCACGTCCAGGGCCACCCACGCGCCGATCGGGTCGGTGCGCGCCGCCGGCCCGCCCAGGTCCTCCCGCAGCCGGGGCACCTGCCGCCACCAGCCCAGCACGTGGGTACGCCGTTCCGGGCCGCGGTGCAGGATGTCGCGCAGCTGTTCCCGCCCGGACCCCCTCGCGGTCTTGACGACGAGCCGGTCGGCGGCCGCGTCCACCGCGTACAGCAGGACGAAGTGCGGGACCGGGTTGTCGGCGCCGAGGTCCGCGGCGGTGTCGGCCAGCAGCGCCACCACGTCGGTGTCGTCGTACCAGCCGGTGTCGGGCGGCAGCCAGGGGCGCAGCGCGGCCACCGCGTCGCCGGCGTCGGGGTCCAGGCAGGCTACCGAGAAGCGGGCGGTGCCGGTGGGGTACTGCGCCGCCAGCGACCGCGCGGCGGCGTGCAGCACGGCCGTCGCCTCGTCGACCCGGGTGCCGAGCACGGCGAGGTTACGGCCGGGTGCCCGACGCAGCAGCAGCCGGGCCGAGCCGGCCCGCACGTCGATGATCTCGCCGAGCAGGGCGGTCGGCGCCGCACCCGGCGGTGCCGCCGGCAGCGCGGCGAAGTCGGGGGCCTGCTCCAGTCGAGGTACGGCGTCGCCGTCGAACAGCCGGGGCGGCGCCAGGCCGGCCGGTCGGCGCTGCCACAGCCGGCGCTGCAGGTCGCTCCAACCGACCCGGTCCCCGGCCGCGGGTAGCCGGACCACCTGGTTGGCCGGCGAGGCGCCGGAGTCGGCGTTGACCACCGCGTGATGCCGGGGCAGGGTCTCCGCCGCGGTGTTCGTCTCGCTCAGGATGCGCCGGGCCTTGGGCAGGGCGATCCGCAGTGCGAACTGTGCCACCAGCGACGGCCGGCCCCACAGTGCCTCGATGCCGGTGACGTCCTGGCTGGCCAGCACCAGGTGGATGCCCTGCGACCGGCCCCGGCGGGCGAGGTCCTCCAGCAGGTCGGCGGCTTCGTTGGCGACCGCGTCGCGGCCGGAGAGCAGCACCTGGAACTCGTCGACCACCGCGACGATCCGGGGCCAGTGCCCGTCCGGGTCCTCGGCCCGCAGCTCGGCCAGCTTGGTGACCTCGTGCTGCTTGGCCGCGTCGGCGCGTCGGCGTAACTCCCCGCCGAGGAAACGCAGCAACGCCAGACCGAACTCCCGGTCGGTGTTGACGTTGACACCCACCAGACGTACGTGGGGCAGCCAGCTCTGGTCGCGCCGGCCCGGGGCGAACCGGGCGAAGGACACGCCCTCCTTGAAGTCCAGCAGGTAGAACTCCAGCTCGGTGGGGGAGTACCGGGCGGCGAGAGAGCCCATCCAGGCGTAGATGAGGTTCGTCTTGCCGGTGCCCGACGGCCCGGCGATCAGGGCGTGGGGCGGGTAGTCGCTCAGCGTGACGGTGACCGGCCGGCCCTGCGGACTCTCGCCCAGCGGCGCCGTCAGCCCGTCCGCCGACGACTCGGTCCACTCCCGCGCCGGCAGCAGGTCGCTCAGCGACGCGGGGGTGGGCCCGGCGGTGAACTCGGCGGCCAGGTCCCGGCAGGTCGTGGTCACCAGCAGGGCGGGCGGGGCCGGGTCCAACCGCACCGGCAGGTCACCGCAGCCGCTCAGCCGGGCCCACCCGTCGCCGCGCAGCGCCAGCGTCTGGGCCGGGGCCTCGTCGGGCACCGGCAGACCCTGGACGACCACGTGTACGCCGCAGGCCGCCCCGGTGCGCAGCACCCGGGCCAGTTGCGCCCGATCATGCGGGGACAGGTCATCGTGCCGGTCACCACCGAGCAGCACCGCCACCCGCCAGGGCTCCGGTCGCCGACCGGTCGCCGCGACCAGTTCGCGCAGCGAGCGGTGGGTCCCGGCCAGCACCGTCTCGTTGATCCGACGGATGTGGTCGACCAGTTCGTCGAGCAGACCGCCGAGCCCGCCCGGCCCGACGAAGCGCAGCAGCCCGGCCGGGGCCAGCGGGGCGAAACCCGCCAGGCCGCCCCCGAGGTGCTCGGGGTCGTAGCCGGTCAGCCGGACGGTGCCCGGGCCGGCGCAGCCCAGCGCCCGCAGCAGGACGGCGGCGACGACGCCGTCGCCGGCGGGGCCGGCGCCGTCGACCACCAGGTGGCTGTGGTCCAGCAGCGGAACCAGGCCGGGTACGGCGGCGCCGGTCGGCAAGGCGACCGCACCGACCCGCAGCAGCGGCGCGGCGGCACCGCGGCCCGCCGGTGTCGGCCGCCAGGATTCCCACGGCGCGCCGGCCGCGCCGGGCGCCGCCGGGCCAGCCGCGGCTGCGGCGCCCTCGGACAGGCTCACCAGGTCCGCCGCGTGGCGGGTACGCAGCTCCGCCAGGCGCTGATCGCGCTGGGCGCCGACGCGCACCGGAATCCGGGCGGCCGCCTCCCGGGTCCGGGCGAGACGTTCCCGGGCGGCGTTGTGCTCCGCCTCGGCGGTGCGTAGCTGCTGCTCGGCGAGGCCCAGCGCGTGCGAGAGGGCGGCCCGGATGTTGGCGACCAGCCCGGCCTGCGGATCAGGCATCGCGGTCCCCGGCCGATCCGGTGGTCGGCGCCGGCGGCACACCGGGATCGCGCCCCAGCCGGTCGAGCAGCACGCCAGCGAGCACCCCGCCGGCCACCGCCGAGTCGGCCGGGTGCGCCACCGGGTCCGCCCGGTCCGCTGGGTC
>DASVVF010000941.1:0-8521 GCA_036386695.1 Catenuloplanes sp.
GTCGAGCTGGTGCAGCGCACCGTCAACGGCGCCGACCGCGAATACCTGGTGATCGAGTACGCCGCCAGCAAGCGCGGCCAGCCGGGTGACCGGCTGTACGTGCCCACCGACCAGCTCGACCAGCTCTCCCGCTACGTCGGCGGCGAGCAGCCCACCCTGCACAAGATGGGCGGCTCCGAGTGGCAGAAGGCCAAGGCGCGCGCCAAGAAGGCGGTCCGCGAGATCGCCGCCCAGCTGATCCAGCTGTACGCCGCCCGGCAGGCGTCCAAGGGGCACGCGTTCGGCCCCGACACCCCGTGGCAGCGTGAGCTGGAGGACGCCTTCCCGTACACCGAGACGCCCGACCAGCTGTCCGCCATCCACGAGGTCAAGCACGACATGGAGCTGTCCACCCCGATGGACCGGCTGATCTGCGGCGACGTCGGCTACGGCAAGACCGAGATCGCGGTACGGGCCGCGTTCAAGGCCGTGCAGGACGGCAAGCAGGTCGCCATCCTCGTGCCGACCACGTTGCTCGCTCAGCAGCACTACAACACGTTCACCGAGCGGATGGGCCAGTTCCCGGTGCAGATCCGGCAGCTGTCGCGCTTCCAGACGCCGAAGGAGAGCGTCCAGACGCTGGAGGCGGCCGCCGACGGCAGCGCCGACATCGTCATCGGCACCCACCGGCTGCTGCAGGCCGCGACCCGCTTCCGCAACCTGGGCATGGTGGTGGTCGACGAGGAGCAGCGCTTCGGCGTCGAGCACAAGGAGAAGCTCAAGGAGTTGCGGGCGTCGGTCGACGTGCTGACCATGTCCGCCACCCCGATCCCGAGGACGCTGGAGATGGCGATCACCGGCATCCGGGAGATGTCCACCATCGCCACTCCGCCGGAGGAGCGGCACCCGGTGCTGACCTTCGTCGGCCCGAACGACGACCGGCAGGTCGCCGCCGCCATCCACCGGGAGCTGCTGCGCGACGGTCAGGTGTTCTACCTGCACAACCGGGTGGAGTCGATCGACCGGGCGGCCCGGCGGATCCGCGAGCTGGTGCCCGAGGCCCGGGTCGCGGTGGCGCACGGGCAGTTGGGCGAGGACGCCCTGGAAAAGGTGATGGTCGGCTTCTGGGAGAAGGAGTTCGACGTCCTGGTCTGCACGACCATCGTGGAGTCCGGCATCGACATCCCGAACGCCAACACCCTGATCGTCGAGCGCGCCGACCTGCTCGGGCTGGCCCAGCTGCACCAGATCCGGGGTCGGGTCGGCCGGGGCCGGGAGCGGGCCTACGCATACTTCCTCTACCCGCGGGAGAAGCCGCTGACCGAGCACGCCCACGAACGGCTGGCGACCATCGCCCAGCACACCGAGTTGGGCGCGGGTATGTACGTGGCGATGAAGGACCTGGAGATCCGCGGCGCGGGCAACCTGCTCGGCGGCGAGCAGTCCGGGCACATCGAGGGCGTGGGCTTCGACCTGTACATCCGGATGGTCGGCGAGGCGGTGCAGACCTTCAAGGGCGAGCGTCCCGAGGAGGAACCGGAGGTGAAGGTCGACCTGCCGGTCGACGCGCACCTGCCGCACGAGTACGTCGGGGTGGAACGGCTGCGCCTGGAGATGTACCGCAAGCTCGCCGAGGCCCGCGACGCCGCCCGCCTCGACGAGGTCGTCGCCGAGATGACCGACCGGTACGGCGAGCCACCCCAGCCGGTGAAGAACCTGGTGGCGGTGGCCAGGTTCCGGCTGCTCGCCCGGGCGTACGGGTTGACCGACGTCTCGGTGCAGGGTCGGCATGTCCGGTTCGGCCCGCTGCCGCTGCCGGACTCCAAGCAGCTGCGGCTGAAGCGGTACCACCCCGACGCGGTCTACAAGACCACCAACGACCAGGTCAGCGTGCCGCGCCCGACCACCCGGCGGGTGGGCGGCGAACCGCTGCGCGACCAGGCACTGCTGGACTGGTGCCGGGACCTGCTGCGCGACGTCCTGGGCGAGCCCGCCCGCACCCCGGCCGCGTCGACCCCGTCCTGAGGGGCCGACGACGTGCCCCCCAGCCGACATGAGAGAGTGACGACCATGCAGCGTGCCCGTCGCCTGGCATCCATCACCGTCATCGCCGCCCTGGCCATCGGCGGTGTCGCCGCCTGCCGGGCCGACCCGGCCGTCGCCGCGTACGTCGGCCCGAACAAGATCACCGAGGCCCAGGTCGACGCCGTGTTCGCGGACGCCCGGGTCAAGCTCGACAACGCCGTGGAGCAGTTCCGCAAGCAGCAGGAGGCGAACCCGGCGGCGGGCCAGCAGGCCCCCCCGCCCGGGCCGGTCGACCTGCCGATCAAGCGCGCGGACGTGGTGACCACCCTGGTCGGTCGGGACGTGCTCAAGGCCCTGGCCACCGCGCGCGGGGTGAAGCCGGTCCAGACCCCCACCCAGGAGATCACCCAGGCGATCGGTCTGCCCGAGGACGCGCAGTACACGGTGGCGTACGCCGAGATGCGCGGGTACCTCGACGCGCTGTCCCAGGAGGCCGCGCCGGCCGAGGTGACCGACGCCGACCTGCGGCGCGTCTACGACCGGCTCGCCGCCGGCAAGGCCCTGCAGCCCGGTGCCACCTCCTTCCAGGCGTTCAGCGCCAACATGAGACCACAGGACCGGGAGACCATCGGGCGCAGCCTGGGGGTCCGCAACGCGGTGCTCGCCGAGGTCAAGAAGCTCAACGCCACCATCAACCCGCGCTACGGCGCGGCCGAGATGGGGGTGCTGTTCTTCCGCGGCGCCGACGGCAAGTCGATGCCGCTGGTGGACCTGACGTTCGATGCCAGCAGCGGCGATGCGGGACCGGTGCGTGACCTCGCCTGACGGCGGTACGACGGCGCGGATCGTCCTGCTGGTCACCTCGCCGCGACTCCCCGCCGGCCTGCTGACCGCGCCCGCCTGGGATTTGCTGCGCGCACACCCGGTGCTGACCGCGGCCGATGGGGAGCAGGCGGCGGCGGTGCGGGCGGCGGGTGTCACCGTCACCGTCACGGTGGCCGACCCGGCGGTGCTGCTGGACGCGGTGGCGGCGCACGGCACGGTGGTGTGGCTGGCCGGAGCCGCCGGCGACGCGGATCTCGCCCGCCAGTTGGGTTTGCGGCTGGCCCGTGAGCCGGGCCTGGCCGAGTTGGAGCTCTGTTACGGCTCCTGGGATCCGCCCGGCGCCCGGCTGCTCGACGTGGTGGCGGTGCTGGACCGGCTGCTCTCGCCGGGCGGCGACCCGTGGAAACGCCAGCAGACGCACGCCAGCCTGGCGCAGTTCCTGCTGGAGGAGGCGTACGAGGCGTACGACGCCATCGAGGCCGGCGACCTCGACGCGTTGCGCGAAGAGCTCGGCGACGTGCTGTTGCAGGTGGTCCTGCACGCGCGGCTGGCCGAGGAGCTGCCCGAGGATGAGCGGTGGACCGTCGACGACGTCGCCGGCGCCCTGGTCGACAAGTTGGTCCGCCGCAACCCCCACGTGTTCGCCGGCGCGGTGGTCGACGGGATCGACGACATCACCGACAACTGGGAGCGGATCAAACAGGCGGAGAAGGGGCGCGGGTCGGCCCTGGACGGGATCGCCCTGGCGCAGCCGGCGCTGTCGCTCGCCGCCACGGTGCTCAAGCGTGCCGAGCGCGCCAACCTGTCGGTGCCGCTGCCCGCCGCCGACGACCTGGGCGGCACCCTGCTGTCCATTGTCGCCCGGGCCCGGGCGGCCGGCGAGGACGCCGCGGCGGCCCTGCGGCGGGCGGCGCTGCGCCACGCCGATGCGGTCCGCGCGGTGGAACACCGCGCCGCCGCCGACGACGGGTAGGTTGCCTGCATGCCGGAGTTCGTGCCGTTAGCGGAGCGCATCGTCGACGCCGTCCTGGAGAGCAGCCCGGGGTTGGCGTCCTTCGCCGGGGACCATCGCTTCGACGATCGACTGGCCGACCTGTCCGCCGAGGCGGTGACCGGTGACGTGGCGATGCTGCGCGACGCCGCCGACACGCTCGCCGCGCTGGACCCCGACGCCCTCGACGGCGAGGAGCAGATCGACCACGCCGTCCTGACGGCGGTGGTCGAACGCGGCCTGTTCGAGCTGACCGAGATCCGCGAGCACGAGTGGAACCCGCTGGAACACAACCCCGGGCCGCTGCTGCACACGCTGATCGCCCGCCCGTTCGCCCCGGCCGACGTGCGGCTGACCAGCCTGGCCGGGCGGCTCGCGGCCGTCCCGGACGCGCTGGCGACGGCCCGCGCGGTGCTGCGCGACATGCCGGCCATCCACGTCGAGACCGCGGTGGGCCAGTTCGCCGGCACCGCCGCCCTGGTCCGCGACGAGTTGCCCGCCCTGCTCGCGGAGGCCCCGGGCCTGGAGGGCACGGTGCGGCCCGCGGCGGCGGCGGCCCTGGCCGCCCTGGACGAGTTCGGCGGCTGGCTGACGGCGCGACTGCGCGATGGTGAGCCCGGCCGGGACCCGCGCCTGGGCCGCCGGCTGTGGGAGGCCCGGTTGTGGCACACCCTGGACACCGAGCTGTCCGCGGCCGAGGTGCTGTCCCGGGCCCGGACGAACCTGGAGCGGGTTTCCGATGAGCTGCGCGCGGCGGCCGCCGAGCTGGCCGGTGGCCCGGCCACCGACGAGACGGTACGCCGGGCGCTGGGCCAGCTGGCGGTGGAGCACCCGGACAACAGCTCCATCGTGGACCTGGCCAAGCTCACCATGACCGAGGCGCGCGATTTCGTGCGTGGGCATGACGTGGTCACGCTGGTGGACGACCCGTGCGTGATCCAGGAGATGCCGGAGTTCGCCCGGGGGGTGGCGGTGGCGTACTGCGACCCGCCCGGTGCCCTGGAATCCGCCGAGGTGCCGACGTTCTACTGCATCGCCCCCACCCCGGCGGACTGGTCACCCGAGCGGGTCGAGTCGTTCTACCGCGAGTACAACAACCACATGATCCGCAACCTGACCGTCCACGAGGCGATGCCGGGTCATTACCTGCAGCTGGCGCACTCCCGTCGGTTCCGCGGCTCCACCCGGGTGCGGGCGCTGGGCTTCTCCGGCACGTTCGTGGAGGGTTGGGCGGTCTACGCCGAGGAGGTGATGACCGACCTGGGCTTCGGTGGCCTGCCGATCCGGTTGCAGCAGCTCAAGATGCAGCTGCGGATGAGCATCAACGCCATCCTCGACCAGTTGGTGCACTGCGAGGACCTGCCGGAGGCCGAGGGGATGGCGCTGATGACCGGCCGCGGCTTCCAGGAGGAGGGCGAGGCGGCCGGCAAGTGGCGGCGGGCGCTGCTGACCTCGACGCAGCTCTCGACGTACTTCGTCGGCTATACCGAGGTCGCGGCGATCGCCGCGGCGCGGCCGTTCGGGGCCACCCCCCGGGCCTGGCACGACGCGATGCTGGCCCACGGCTCGCCGGCGCCCCGCCACCTAAGGACCCTGCTCGGCGTGTGACTCTGCTCGGCGTGTGACCCGGCGCCGGGGGGCCCGCGCGGTGGTCCCCGGCCGTGCGCCGCCCGGCTCAGCCGGCCGCCGGACGGGGGTTGTGCACCACCTTCGCGCCGTGCGGCAGGTCGAACTCGGCCGGGTCGACGTCGTCGCGGTAGCGGGTCATCGCGATGTCGACCGGCTGCCCGTTCACTGTCCCGGTGAAGCTGCCCAGCACTCCCTCGGTGGTGATGCAGGCGACGAACCGGGTGACCGACGGGTTGTCGGTGGCGCGGGCCCCGACGCAGGTGGCGTGCCGACCGGCGACGGTCGTGTCGTGCTGGTCGAGGTGGGCGTTCGCGTCCCGGGCGGTCGCGATCAGCAGGTCCACCACGGTGGCCGCGGCGACCATGGCCGGCGCGTCGGGCGCGGCGGTCAGCGCGGTGGCCGACGGGTCCCGGTCCCCGGTGGACAGTGCGAGCACGCAGGTGGCCTTCCGCGGCGGGGTACGGCACACCGCGGTGTCGCGTACGGTGACGGTCACCTTGCCGCCCGGAAAGCTGTAGGCGGCCCGCTGGGGCCGCTGCGCCTGCGCGAGGGTCGCCGTGCTGCCGCCGGCCACCCGGTAATCGGCGGAGTAGGTCAGCTCCGCCGACCGGTCCAGGCGGGTCGCCAGGGTGTTCACCAGGTGCGAGCCGTCCACCATGCGGGCCGCGGTGCCGATGTCCTGGCAGCCGGTGGCGCACAGCGTGGCGGCGACCGCGACCGCGGTCACCATCCGCCGGAGTCCGGTGCCGGACGCGCGGATGATCGGTGGGACGGTCGGCATCGGCCCAGCCTCGCCGATGACGGCATCGGCGCGCAAACCGGTTCGTCGTCCGCGGTACGCGGTCACGGTCGGCTCACGTCCCGGCGGTACGCGAGCGGGTGAGCAACTGCTGCCGCAGCACGTACCGGCGGATCGCCCGGGCCTGGTTCTCGGGTAGCTCGTAGACGGTCACCACCTCGACCACGGTGGTGTTCACCTCGGTGATCACCTGGAAGACCTCGCCCACCGCGGGGATGATCGCGTCGCCCAGTGACAGCTGCACCCACACCTGCTCGCCGGTGCGGATGTTCAGGCCGGTGAACCTGGCCCGCACGCTGCCCTCGCCCACGTCGACGAGGTGCCCGCGGGACGTGTGGTCGGCGGGGGCCCCGACCCGGCGCAGCTGCACCTCCTCGCCGCCACCGCCCCGCACGAAGTGCCGGTCCTGTTCGATCCGCGCGGCACCGGCCGCCTGGACCACCCAGACCGGTTCCGCGGTCGCGCTGGTGGCGACCAGGGTCACCGGCAGCGCGTACCGCCCGCGTGGCCCGGCGGCCCACCGGACGGTCAGCTCGCCGCCCAGCCCGGGGGGTTCGACGCCTTCCGGTCCCACCGGGGCGGTCAGGCTCAGCCACTGCTCGCCGGCCTCCTGGACCCGGGACGGGTGGCGGTCCCCGGTGGGCACGCCGACCTCGACCGGGGTGTCGACGGTGGGCCAGGCAGGCGTGCTCATGACCACCTCATCGGCAGCCGGCGGGCCGGGCTGAGCGTGCCGCCGCCACCGGCGGGGCGGGGAACTTCGGCGGGCGACGGTACGGCGTCCCCGCCGGCTCGATACGCTCAAGCGCGTGGTCGGCCGCAGGGTCGCGGCGCCGCCAGTTGGACCGAGCGTGAGGAGCGACACGAGAATGGCCACCATCGAGGGAATCGTCGCCCGGGAAATTCTTGACTCGCGGGGCAATCCCACGGTCGAGGTGGAGGTGGGGCTCGACGACGGCACGATCGCGCGGGCCGCGGTGCCGTCCGGTGCCTCCACCGGCGCCTTCGAGGCGATCGAGCTGCGCGACGGCGACCAGGGCCGGTACCTCGGCAAGGGCGTCGAGCAGGCGGTCAACAACATCGAGGAGCGCATCGTCGACCAGTTGGTCGGGTACGAGGCGAGCGAGCAGCGCCTCATCGACCAGAAGATGCTCGACATCGACGGCACCGCTGACAAGTCCGGGCTGGGCGCCAACGCCATCCTGGGGGTGTCGCTGGCGGTCGCCAAGGCCGCGGCCGGTTCCGCCGGGCTGAGCCTGTTCCGCTATCTGGGCGGCCCGAACGCCCACCTGCTGCCGGTGCCGATGCTCAACATCCTCAACGGTGGGTCGCACGCCGACTCCAACGTCGACGTGCAGGAGTTCATGATCGCGCCGATCGGCGCGCCGACGTTCCGGGAGGCGCTGCGTTCCGGCGCGGAGGTCTACCACGCGCTCAAGGCGGTGCTGAAGAAGAAGGGCCTGTCCACGGGCCTGGGCGACGAGGGCGGCTTCGCCCCCAACCTGCCCGCCAACGCGGCGGCGCTCGACCTGATCGCCGAGGCCGTGCAGGCCGCCGGCTACACCCTGGGTACGGACATCGTGCTGGCGCTCGACGTGGCCGCCACGGAGTTCTACTCCGACGGGGCGTACGTCTTCGAGGGGGCGCCGAAGTCGTCCGAGGAGATGGTGAACTACTACGCCAAGCTGGCCGAGACGTACCCGATCGTGTCGATCGAGGACCCGCTGGCCGAGGACGACTGGGCCGGCTGGGCGGCGATGACCGCCTCGCTGGGCGACAAACTGCAGATCGTCGGTGACGACCTGTTCGTCACCAACCCGCAGCGCGTCGCCCGGGGGATCGCCGAGAAGGCGGCCAACGCGGTGCTGGTCAAGGTCAACCAGATCGGGTCGCTGACCGAGACCTTCGACGCGGTGGAGATGTCGCACCGGGCCGGGTTCAGCACGATGATGAGCCACCGTTCCGGCGAGACCGAGGACACCACCATCGCCGACCTGGCCGTGGCGGTCGGTAGCGGGCAGATCAAGACCGGTGCCCCGGCCCGCTCGGAGCGGGTCGCCAAGTACAACCAGCTGCTGCGGATCGAGGAGGAGTTGGCGGACGCCGCCCGGTACGCCGGGGCGAGCGCCTTCCCGAGGTTCCGTTCCGCGTAGGGGCCAGAACGATCTTGGAGTTGTGGCACCCATCGCCCGGGCATAAAATCTGCCCCGACTGATGGACGTTGGGTGCCACGGCTCGACAGGGATCGACGTGACCGGGGGAGGGCACGATGG
>DASVVF010000942.1:0-2847 GCA_036386695.1 Catenuloplanes sp.
GTGGTCGGCCGGCATCCGGCTACCGGCGCCCGCCGGGATGGGCGGCGCGGCACTCGCCGCCCTGCGGTCCCGGCTCGCCACGGGATCCGGGGTGCCGACGAAGGTGCTGCACTCGCTGGAGGTCGCCGGGTTGGCCGCCGGGGGTGTCGACACGGTCCGACCGGCGCCGCCGGGGACGGTCGGCGGGTCCCCGGCGGCGACCGCCGCGTGGCTGACCGGCCACCCCACCGACCGGGCCGCGGCCGCCTCCGCCCGGCAGTACCTGCGGGCCGTGGCCGGTCGGTACGGCGGCCCTGTCCCCAGCGTCGTGCCGATCGCCCCGTTCGAACGTGCCTGGGTGCTCAACCTGCTGCTGGACGGCGGGTTCCGGCCGACCCCGGCCGATGAACTGGTCACCATGCTCGCCGCGCCACTCGGCGCCGACGGGATGTCCGGCGGCGCGGGACTCCCCCCGGACGCCGACACCACCTCGGCCACCCTGCGCGCGCTGGTCCGGCTCGGCGCCCCGGCCGACCTGGACTGCCTGCGCGGCTTCGAGACGGACAGCCATTTCTGCACGTGGCCCGGTGAGCGGACGCCGTCGACCACCACCAACGCCCACGTTCTGGACGCCTTCGGAGAGTGCGCGTCGCGGCGCGACGGCCGTCCGGCGGACCGCCTCGTCGTCGACAAGATCTCCGGGTGGCTGTGTGATCAGCAGCTCTCCGACGGAACCTGGACCGACAAGTGGCACGCGTCGCCGTACTACGCGACGTTGTCCTGCGTGCTGGCCCTGCACCGGTTCGGCCGCCCAGCGGGTCCCGCCGGACGGCCGGCCGTGGCCGTGCGCCACGCGCTGCGCTGGATGGTCGGGACCCAGCGCCCCGACGGGTCCTGGGGTCGGTGGAGCGGCACGGTCGAGGAGACGGCGTACGCCGTCCAGGCGCTGCTGCTGACCCGGGTGTCGGGGGCCGGGGCGGATGACCCGGTTTCCCGGGCGGTCGCCCGGGGCCTGGCCTACCTGGCGACGTCCTTCGGCAACCAGCCCGATCCACCACTGTGGCATGACAAGGACCTCTACGCGCCCGCGGCGATCATCCGGGCCGCCGCGCTGGCGGCGCTGCGACTGGGTCGGGACCGCCCTGCTTGCACAGACGCGCTGGCCAACCACTCAACCGCGGTGGTATGACCGGGCGGGCGACGTTGATCGTCCACTCGGCGCGCTTGAGTATGGCGATTGGACGCTGCTACGGTGCCGGGTGCGAACGGTGACGGGGCGTTTCTCCCGGATTTCGACGTGATTCGCACATCCGCAGGTTCAGATCCATCGGTGCTGGTCCAATTGCCCTCAGGGGGGACGGGTGTGATGAAATCCCGCAGCTCGCACGTGCGGGTCAAGATCGTCGCGCTGCTGCTGTCCCTGGTGGCACTGTGGAGCTTCGCGGCGTTCGTGACCCTGCGCGAAGGACTGAACCTGCTGTCGGTGGTCCAGCTGGACGAGGCCGTCGGACGGCCCTCGGAAGCCCTGGTCGGCGCGCTGCAGGAGGAGCGCCGGGCTTCGGTGGTCTTCCTGGCCAGGCGGACCGCCGGCCAACGCCAGGACCTGGACTCCCAACGGGCCCGTACCGACGCGGCGCGGCGGACGTTCGAACAACGCGCCGGCAGTGACGACACGGCCGGTTCCGCCAGCGCCCTGCTGAACCAGCGGATCGACGAGGTACTCACCGGGTTGACGGAGCTCGACCGCAGCCGGCGGGCGATCGACGCCGGCAGCCTCGACCGGACGCAGGCCGCCGGGGTCTTCACCGGCATCATCACCGGCACGTTCCGGGTCTTCAGCGGGCTGGCCGCGCTGGACGCCCCGGCCGTGCTGCGCGACGGCAACGCCCTCACCGCGTTCAGTCGGGCCCGTGAGGTGCTGGCACAGGAGGACGCCCTGCTCGCCGGTGTGATCGCCGCCGGCCGGTTCACCGGCACCGAACACCACGAGTTCGTCAAACTGGTCGGTGCCCAACGGGTGCTGCACGCCGATGTCGCCGCCGAGCTGCCCTCCGCCGACCAGGCGAGGTACGAGCGGTTCGTGAACGGCTCGACCTTCGCCCGGTTCCGCGCCGCGGAGGACCTGGTGGTGCAGAAGGGCCGCGCCGGCGCGGCGGCACCGCTCGACGCGCAGGCGTGGCAGGCCGCCGCCGAGCCGGTCTTCGCCGAACTGCGCAATCTGGTGCTCCAGGCGGCCGACGACCTCATCGGGCGGGTCCGGCCGGAGGGCATCGCGGTCGTCGTCCGGATCGTGCTGGCCGCCGGGTTGGGCCTGATCGCGGTCATCGCGTCGATCATCGTGTCCATCACCACGGCGCGTTCGCTGGTGCGCCAGCTGGAGCGGCTGCGCACCGCCGCCTGGGAGCTGGCCAACGAGCGGCTGCCCCGGGTCGTCGACCGGCTGCGCGAAGGCAAGACCGTCGACGTCGACGTGGAGGCGCCGCCGCTGGCCTTCGGCACGGACGAGGTCGGGCAGCTCGGTGAGGCCTTCAACGCTGTCCAGCGAACCGCCATCAAGACCGCGGTCGAGCAGGCCGAGCTGCGCCGCGACGTCCGCGAGGTGTTCCTCAGCCTGGCGCGGCGCACCCAGACCCTGGTACACCGGCAGTTGACCATGCTCGACGCGATGGAGCGGCGGGAGATCGAGCCCGACGAACTCGAGGCGTTGTTCCGGGTCGACCACCTCGCCACCCGGATGCGCCGCAACGCCGAGAACCTGATCGTCCTGTCCGGGGCGACTCCGGGGCGCGGCTGGCGCAAACCGGTGCCGCTGATCGACATCGTCCGTGGCGCGCTCGCCGAGGTCGAGGACTACGCGCGGGTCACCGT
>DASVVF010000943.1:0-5749 GCA_036386695.1 Catenuloplanes sp.
GGGCGGCCTGGGACTCGCCCTCGGCGCCGGAGGGCCGGCGTGACGGCCGGCGTGACGGCCGGGCCGGGCGAGCCGCTGCCCGCCCACCATCAGCTGGAGCGCCGCTACCGACGGCTGCTGGCCTGGTATCCCGCCGACCACCGCAACAGCTATGACGACGAGATGCTCGCGGTGCTGCTCGATGGTGCCGAGCCGGACCAGCGCTACCCGCGTCCGGGCGAGGCGGCGAACCTGCTGTGGTCCGCCACCCGGCGGCGGCTGGGCCAACCGGCGCGCACCTGGCTGCCCGGTTCGCCGTGGGGCGACGCGGCGGCGGTGTTCGGCACCCTCGCACTCCTGGTGCTGGTCGGTACCCAGGCCCGCGAGCTGGTCGGACCGCTGCCCTACGGCGTCGGCTGGTTGGCGCACCTCTCCTGGCGCGAGTGGCTGCCCCTGGCGGTGTGGCTGGGCGCCATGCTCGCCGCGTTGATCGACTGGCGCGTCGGCGCCGTCGTGGCCTGGACCGCCGCCGTACTGCTGGTGGCCCCCGGGGTCGTCCAGTACGCCGAGAACCCGATGAATCCCCTGCTCGGCCTGCGGGGCGCGGTGTTGGGGGCGATCACCGCGGCGGCCTTGAGTGTTCCCGGTGGAGTCCGCCGCGGCGCGGCCGTGCTGGGCCGCCGCGGCATCGCCGCCGCCGTCCTCGCCGGTGTGGTGGCCGCCGGCAGTGCCGCCGGTCCGGCCCTGGTCAGCGTGGCACTGCCGCACCTGGAGCCCGGCCCGTGGATTCACGACGCGCTGCTGCTCCTGCCCCACCCGACCGTCCTGGCGCTGCTGCTGTTCGCGGCGCTCGGCACGCCGGCGCCGGTTCGACGCCGGCTGCTGACCATAACGGCGCCGACGACCACCTTCGTGGGCGGTCTGCAGTTGATGGTCGGACACGAGTTCCGGATGCCGGCCTCAGCCGATTCGATCGCGGCGCTCGAGTGGTTGGCGCTGGCCACCGCGCCGGTGCTGGTGTTGCTGCTGGGCCTGGGGGCCCTGCGCCGCTGGGACGGGGCGGACGCGGCATAGCCGGGACCTGGACCAGCGTCGGCGCGGTACCCGTGTTGCGGTGCCGCGACGGCTGATGGGCAACCCGGAGGCGGCCGGTATTCAGGCACCGAGGAGGGCCGCCGCCCCGAGCAGGGTGCCGAGAGAAAGGGCGGTGGTGACCAGTACGACGCGACCGGCCAGGGCGTCGGCGGCTCGGTACTCCCGGGCGAAAATGAACGTGTTCTGCGCCGTGGGTAGGCCGGCGCAGACCACGACTGCCAGCAGTTGTGGCCCGCTCAGGTGCAGCAGGGTGCCGACGGCGTAGGCGATGGCCGGCTGGGCGAGGAGCTTGAGTGCGGTAACCCCGACGACCTCGCGGGCCGGAGCTTCGGCGGTGACGCTCCCCGCGTCGCGGTGCAGTGAGGCGCCGAGTGCCACCAGCGCCGTCGGGACGGCAGCCGCCCCCAGCAGAGTCAGTGAGGTCCGCAGCACCCCGGTGGGATGGATGCCGGTCGCGGAGGCGACCACCCCCAGCAGCGAGCCCAGGATCACCGGGTTACGCAGGGGCATCGTCATGACCCGGCGAAGCCGGATCCGGCCGTCGACATCGTCGTGGCGGTCCAGCGACAGCAGGATCACCGGCGTCACGACCAGCACCTGCAGGAGCAGGACCCCGACCAGGAGTGATACGTCGCCCAGCACCTGCAAGGCGACCGGGATGCCCAGGTTCGCCGAGTTGACGTATCCCGCGGCCATGCCCCAGATCGGGCGTTCGCCGGGCGGGCGGTCGAACCACCGTCCGGCGATGAACCAGCCCGCGCTCATGACCAGGGCCGTGCTGACCGCGAAGGCGACCAGGGACCGGCCTTCGAAATTCGACACCGGCGTCCTGGCCAGGGTCAGGAACAAGGCCGCGGGCATCGCTACGTGGAACACGAAGCGGCCCAGCACCGCCACCGAGGGCTCGTCGAGCAGGCGCCCGCGACGAGCGAGGTACCCCACGGCAGTGAGGATCCAGATCGGTCCGAATGCCGCGATCATCCCTAGGCCCCCGACGCCGAACAAGCCGAATCCCACAACCATGTCGGCGCCAACAGCCCGACCGACACAGTTGTGGGAATCCGACAGCAAGCTTGGAAACCTACATTTTAGGCCGCTCAGGCCATCGGTACGCCCTTGGAGCGCATGTAGGTCACCGGGTCCACCGCGTTGGTGCGGTCCGCGCGGCCGGCGGTGTTCACGTGGATCTCGAAGTGCAGGTGCGGGCCGGAGGAGTTGCCGGACGAGCCGACGTAACCGATCACGTGACTGGCCTTGACCTGCTGGCCCACCACTACGGAAGGCTGCCGCATCAGGTGGCAGTAGCGGCTGATGACCTGGGCGTGCTGGATCTCGACGTACCAGCCGCAGCCCATGACCCCGAGGCCACCGTCGACGTCGCAGTTCCCGGTCGAGGCGTTGCACTGGACCAGCACGACCGTGCCGGCGGAAACGGCCCGGATCGGGGTGCCCTTGGCGAGGCTGAGGTCCACGCCGTCGTGGGTGGGGCGGTCCTTGCTGCGGAACGCGCTGCCGACGGTGGCCGGGACCGGCATCACCCAGGCGGCACTCGGCCTGCCGGCCGGCGCCTGCAACGGTCCGGCGCACCGGGGCAGGGCGACGGTTCCGCGCCGGATGAAGGCGTCTGAGACGTACGTCCCGTTCAGCAGCCGGTCCCACAGGGTCGTCGTGCGCACGTTGCCCTTGATCTGCTGGCCCGGCGTCTGACACACCACCGTGACCCGGGTTCCCTGCGCCAGCGTGCCGACCTTCGCGGTGGCCATGCTGGCGCCGCTGCGTACGTTGAGATTCGTGCCGGACGTGTGCACCGTGCCGATGGTGGAGGCGGCGTCGGCGGGGCTGGGCGCCACGGCGGCGAGTACGCCGCTGATCAGCCCGGTGGCGGCCAGGACCATGGCCGCGGAGCGGCGGTGGTGTCGTCGCTTCATCAATGTCCCCTCTCGGCGCGCCGAATTGCGCGTTCGAGAGTCAGCCTGCCGAGCCAGGGATGCGATGGTGGTCGTCCTCGGGTGCAGGTCGGGTGCAGGTCGGAAAAGAGCGGCAGTTCGGCCCCCGTGCAGGTCCGCTGATCAGCGGTAAGGTCGGGTCGAAGAGTAGGGAAGGGGTGGGTCATCGGCCGCCGCGGCGCACCGTATGCGGCGCACCCCGAATGCACCTACCCGAAACCCCCGGCCACACCTGCCGCGACCGAAGCTTCTCCTCGGGCGGGATTCCGCCCGCAGCGGTGCCGGCAGGCGGCACGTCGGGAGATTGTGCAGGGTCAGCTGTGTGTGCAGAAAGCGATTCGGTCAGCCGTAGTGCGGTCGTTGGTGTGCCGGCGCCCCGCGCGCCGGATGCGGGACCACCAACCTCCCCCCTCGATCTGAGCAGGGACGCGCACGTCCACACCGGCTTTTCCGCCGGGCGGGACAGCGTCGGGGTGGTGGTCACGGCCGCCGACCGGGCGGGGCTGACCGCGGTGACCTTCGCCGACCAGGTGACCCCGGAGACGACGTGGCTGCCAGCGTACGCCGACGCGGTGCGCCGGGCGTCCCAGCGCACCGAGATGACGCTGCGGGTGGCGGCCGAGATCGAGGTCGTCCGCCTGGACGGCTGGCTGGCCTGGCCGAGCGACCTGAGCGACATCGACGTGGTGTCGGTGGCGATGTCCCGACTGCCGATCAGCGACGGCTTCGCCGGCCCGCGCGAGATCCGGGCGATGCTGGCCAACAACAGCCTGCGTTCGTCGGATCTGGTGGAGATGGTCGTCAGCGCCACCATGCTGGCCATGGAGCGGGCCACCCGGTACGCGCCGGCGCAGCTGGCCCGGCCGCTGAGCCTGCTCGGCCAGGTCGGCGTGGACGACGCGGACATCGGCGACGAGCACCTGGCGCACCTGGTCAGTGGGGCCCGGGCGACGCACACGCCGGTCGAGATCAGCGAGGCGTGGCGCAGCCCGTCGGTGCGGCTGGCCCGGATGCTGATCGAGGCCGGAGTGCCGGTGCTGGCCGCCAGCGACGCCCGCTACGCCGCCCAGGTCGGCCAGTGGCAGTACGTGCTGGAAATCTGAGCCGGCCGCCCGGGGTGGGGTCTCCATGCGGCCGGGGTTTCCACAAAGCAAAACGCGAGGAGTGCACGCGTCTGTACTCTCTGTGATGCCAGCCTTCCCAGGCAAGGAGGATCGGATGAGTACGGTTCAGCAAGCCATCGAAGTCGGCGCGCCCGTGCACATGGTCTACGAGGAGTTCGCCAGCTTCCAGAGTTACCCGCACTTCATGACCGGCGTGCAGGAGGCCACCCAGGTCTCCGACAACACGGCCCACCTGGTGATGAATCTCGACGGGCAGCGCCGCGAGTTCGACGCCCAGCTGACCGACTGCCGCACCGACGAGCGGGTGGCCTGGGAGGCCATCGAGGGCCCGATGCTCTCCGAGGTCATCACGATGCGGGCGATCGACGGCTCGCGGACCCACATCGTCGCCCGGCTCGACGCCGAGATGCCGACGATGGCGCCGGGCGACGTCCCGGCGGACGAGATGCTGAACCGCCGGCTGATGGCGGACCTCACCGGGTTCAAGCGGTACATCGAAGGCGGCGATCCGGTGGTCAGCGCGGCGATGCGCGACGTCGACGACGCCATGATGGGCAAGGCCCGGTTCGGTGGTCCGGCCGGCGCCGCGTCCGGCGGTGCGGACAGTCCTGACCGACTGACCGACTGACCGCCTGACCGCCTGACCGACTGACGACCGACCCGCGCGAACGTCCGCTCAACCCCGGTCCCCGGTGCCCGACGAGGCGCCGGGGACCGACATCTGCGCCGGTTCGAGCGTGACCGTCAGTTGCGCGCCCCGCGGGACGGCCGGCTCGTAGCTGACGGTGCCGGCGTTTGCCTCCACCAGATGCCGGGCGATGTACAGGCCCAGGCCGGTGCCCCGGGTGAACCGGTCGAACAGGTCGGGTAGCAGGTCGGGCGGGATCCCCTTGCCGTGGTCGCGGATGACCAGCAGGATCCGGTCCTGTTCCCGCCAGGCCCGTACCTCGATCGGCGCGGTGCCGAAGCGTACGGCGTTGCTGAGCACGTTCTGCACCACGTGCCACAGGTGGCCCCGGTCGACCAGCGCGGAGAGCTCGGGGTCCACGGTGACGGCGACCTCGCCGGTGTTGTGCGGCAGGCTCAGCACCACCGTTTCGATCACCTCGCGCACCGGCACCGGGGTGCGCCGGGCGGTGACCTTGCCCGCGTCCAGCCGGAACAGCAGGGTCAGATCGTTCATCATGCCGATCAGCCGGCGGGTGTTCTTGTCGATCTTCTCGGCCAGTTCCTGCCGCACATCGTCGGGCAGGTCCTCCCAGTCCGCGGTGAGCAGCTCGGCCAGGCTGGCGATCGAGCTGACCGGCTGGGACACCTCGTGGGACAGCATCGACATCAGGTCGCTCTTGAAGGCCAACGCCTCCTCGAGCTTGCGGTTGGTGGCCTGCAGCTGATCGTTGGCCTGTTGCACCTGGGCGGCCCGGGCGGTCAGGGCGTCCTCGTCGCGTTTGCGCTCGGTGATGTCAACGTAGGTCGCCACATAGGCCCGGGGACGCCCGTCCCGGTCCGGGATGGCGGCCGTGGTGGTGAGCACCGGCATGGCCGAACCGTCCGGGCGTTCGAGCAGTTGGTCGCCGCTGTCGGGGTGCGGCTGCCAGGGGTACG
>DASVVF010000944.1:0-4015 GCA_036386695.1 Catenuloplanes sp.
GAGGAGACGGGCTTCGACGCGATCGGCTCCGGCTCGCTGTTCGCCAAGTCCGCGTTGAAGAAGCGCTACCGCGCCGGGGTCAGCACCGACGACGCGGCCCGGCTGGCGGTCGAGGCGCTCTACGACGCCGCCGACGACGACACCGCCACCGGCGGCCCCGACCTGACCCGCAAGATCTACCCGGTGGTCATGACGGCGACCGCGGAGGGCACCCACCGGCTGTCCGAGGCCGAGACGGCCACGATCGCCGAGTCGATCGTCGCCGCCCGGATGGACAACCCGGGCGGCTGAGCCCCGCCCGTCACCCGCCTACCGTCTTCAGATTGACCAGGTCGAAGGAGAGCCGCCGCCGTGGCCATGCAGTTCTATGCCTCGCCCGAGCAGATCATGCGCGACCGATCCGAGTTCGCCCGCAAGGGCATCGCCCGGGGTCGCAGCGCCGTGGTGCTCACCTACGAGGGCGGCGTGCTGTTCGTCGCCGAGAACCTCACCTCGCTGCGCAAGATCAGTGAGATCTACGACCGGATCGGGTTCGCCGCGGTCGGCCGGTACAACGAGTTCGAGAACCTCCGCCGGGCCGGTGTGCGGATGGCCGACCTGAACGGTTTCAGCTACGACCGCCGGGACGTGACCGGGCGGGCCCTGGCGAACGCCTACACCCAGACGCTGGGCGCGATCTTCACCGAGACCCAGAAGCCGTACGAGGTGGAGATCTGCGTGGCGCAGGTCGGCGACGCCCCGGAGCGCGACGAGTTGTACCGGATCACCTACGACGGTTCGGTGAACGACGAGCCCGGGTTCATGGCGATGGGTGGGCAGGCCGAGGCGATCTCCGGGGTGCTGCGCTCCCGGCACCAGGGCGCGGCGTCGTTGGCCGACGCCCTCAAGCTGGCGGTCGAGGCGCTGGCCAGCATCGGCGGCGAGGGCGGCGCGCCGCGGACGATCGCCGCCAACCAGCTGGAGGTGGCGGTGCTCGACCGTCGCCGGCGTGGTCGGGCGTTCCGGCGGATCGCCGGCGCGGCGCTGACGGTGCTGCTGGACGGCGAACCGGAACCGGCCCCGAACGGGACCACCGACGAGCCGCAGCCGCCGTTGCCGGGGCCGGACAAGCCGGTGGTGTCGGCGGCGTCGGTCGACCTGGGCACCGAGGACGAGTCCCGGGCGGCAGACTCACCGGCCGCCGACCCGGCCGCGGACGGGAAGCCCGACCCGGCCGCGGACGGGAAGCCCGGCGAGCCCGGCTGAGCGCCGGGCGGCGGCCACTCCAGCTTCTCCTCACCTCGGCCACTGGTGGCGTCCCTACTGTGCGGCTGTTGCCTACCGGTGGGAGAAATCCGTGGAGCTACGTCGCCGAGACATGATCAAGCTCGGGGTGCTCGGTACGGCCACGCTGGCGGTTCCCCTGGAGCGGCTCGCCGCCGCCAAGCAGGCGAGTCGGATCGCTGAAAGCCGGTTGCCGAAGCCGTACGCCACCCCGTTCACGGAGCCACCGGTGCTCCAGCCGGTGCACCGCTCGGCCACCACCGACTTCTACTCGATGGAGCTGGGCGCCACGTCGCTGGAGATCATCCCTGGTCTCCGGACCCAGGTCTTCGCCTACAACGGGACGGTGCCCGGGCCGACGATCCGGGTCGACCGGGGGCGCCAGGTGAAGGTGCGGCACATCAACCGGCTGCCGGCCCGGCACCCGACCCGGGGCTATCCGCTCGACACGTCCCTGCATCTGCACGGCAACGCGAGCGCACCGCAGTTTGACGGCTACCCCGACGATCTGACCCGGCCGGGACAGTTCAAGGACTATCTCTACCCGAACAACCAGGCCGCGCGCACGCTCTGGTACCACGACCACGCGGCGCACCACACCGCGGAGAACGTCTACATGGGCCTCGCGGGTCTGTACGAGACCTTCGACGCGCGGGAGGCAGCCCTGCCGCTGCCGGCCGGCCGCTACGACGTCCCGCTGGTGGTCCGCGACGCCATCTTCGCGGCCGACGGCCAGCTGTTCTTCGACGACGACACCCGCAACGGCCTGTACGGCGACGTGATCCTGGTCAACGGCCGGCCCTGGCCGGCGATGAAGGTGGAGCGGCGCAAGTACCGGTTCCGCATCCTCAACGGCTCGGTGGCGCGCAACTACCGGTGGGCGTTGAGCACCGGGGACCCGTTCACGGTGATCGCCACCGACAGCGGGCTGATGCCCGCGCCCCAGCGTGTCACCTCGATGCGCCACGCCGTCGCCGAGCGGTACGAGGTGGTCATCGACTTCGCGAAGTACCGGATCGGCCAGCGGGTGGAACTGCGCAACCTCGGGGTGAAGAACTCCCGCGACTTCGGCAACACCGGCAAGATACTGGCTTTCGACGTGGCATCCGAACCGACCTCGCTGGCCGGCAACACCGTGCCGGACGTGTTGGAGGTGACCCACCCGGTGATGCTGGCCATGCCCACCGCGGCGATGCCCAGGCGCCGGTTCGAGTTCGAACGCCACGGCGGCGAGTGGACCATCAACCGGACCACCTGGGACGACGTCAGACGGTCGGGGTACCGGCTGACCCTGGCCAATCCCGCGCTGGGCGCCACGGAGATCTGGGAGTTCGCGAACCCGCACGGCGGCTGGAACCACCCGGTGCACGTGCACCTTGTCGACTTCCGGATTCTCGACCGCAACGGCAACCCGCCGATGGCCCACGAGCGGGGCGCGAAGGACACCGTCTTCCTCGGCGAGAACGAGACCGTCCGGGTCATCGCCACGTTCGGCCCGCACCGGGGCAGGTACCTCATGCACTGTCACAACACGGTGCACGAGGACCACGACATGATGGCCCAGTTCCAGGTGGGGCCGCCCGGGTCGGGCGAGGACCCGATGCGCGCCACCCCCGCCCGGAACCTGCCCGCTCCGGGGCTGTTCTGATGGCCCCCGACCTCGCCGGCTGGCGGGCTGCCGCCGCCCTGAGCGCCGCCGCCAGCGCCGCGTCGCATGTCGCCGTCGCGGTGGCCCACGCCGGGCACGACACCCGCTACGTCCTCTTCTTCGTGGCGGTGGGTTCCGCCCAGCTGATGCTCGCCGTGCTGCTGCGGCAACGCCCGCACCCGGCGTTGGTGCTCGCTGCGATGCTCGGCACGGTAGCCCTCATCGTCGCGTACTCGGCTCAGCAGCTCGGCGCCCTACCGTCTGTCGGCGGGCACCACCTCGACGCCGCGCAGGTGGCGGCGCTGGGTGTGGCCACCCTGGTTACGGAACTGGTGACGCTGACCGCGTTGCCGCTGCTGGTCGCCGGCCGGTGGCGGTCCTCGTCATTGAACGTGGCGCTGCTCGGCGGGGTAGCACTGTGGACGATGTTTCTGGTCGGCTGACCCGGCCGGGGGAGTGGCGGCCAGGTGGCTGAGCAGGCCCTGGGTAGGGTCAACGGATGAGCGGCACCTGGCGTCATCTGCCGGCCCCGGCCCGGGCAATGGCCGTCGGGGTGTCGCGTGCCGTCGAGGCCGCCCAGCAGCACGACCGCGTCGCCTACGCCGAAGCGGTCGGTCAGCTCGGCGCGATGGACCCGGCCCAGGTTTCGCTGGTCCTCGGCGCCACGGTGCGGCTGCTGTTGGAGCAACGGCACCCGGACGGGCTGGCCGGCGAGGACGTGGGCGCCGTGCTGCGGCGGTGTGTGCGCGGGGCGGCCGGCTGGCAGCCGGACGTCGACCCGCACCTGATTCTGGTCCTGTTGGCCGGGGCGTTGGGCATCCATGACCCGGACGCCGAGGGGCCGCCGGCCGGCCCGGGGGTGTTGGCCGGGCACGCCGCCCTGGTCGTCGCGGACCTGCTCGAGGGGCAGGACCGGCGGCTGGCCGACTACCTGGGCGCCGCGTTCCAGGAGATCGAGCGCGCCGAACGGCATGACTGACCTGGGGTGCGGGCCGCGACCCGTCGCGGTCACGTTCGGGCTCGACCTGGTGCGCTCGCTGTGCTGGTGCCGCGGAAACCGCGCGGCTACCTGGGGCCGGTGCGGCCGGCCGGCGCGGCGCGTTC
>DASVVF010000945.1:0-2379 GCA_036386695.1 Catenuloplanes sp.
AGCACCGCGGCCACCTGGTCAACGCGGGTTTCCGCGTAGTCAACGATCACGAGTAGCGGCACCGCCGCATCGCCCAGCACGGCCAACGCGTCGGCGGGGGCGTCACCGCGTAGCCACAGACACGCCCACCGCTGCCGCGCCAGCCGGCTGGCGAACTCCTGCGCAAGGCGGGTCTTTCCCTGCCCCGCCGGCCCGTGCACCAGCCAGGCGGCGAACCCGGACGGCTGGCTCCACGCCTGCAGGTCAGCGAGCGACTGTTCGCGGCCGCGGAAGCCGACGATCTGTTGGCGAGGGCGTAGCAGGGCTGCCGGAGAACGGCCCACCGGCGGCTCGCTCAAGACCAGTTGCTGGGCCTCGACCGGATCCAGGACCAGGTCGGCGGCGCCGTGGGTGGTCAGGATCCGGCCGAAAGCCGGATCCCGGCCGAGCACGTACATCGGCACGGCCTCCAGGTGCGCGTGCCACCCGCCCGCCGGATCGACAGCCATCACCCCGGTCAGCAGGTCACCGCAGAACAACGCCGCACCGGACAACCCCGCCCACGGTGACCTGTCGTCGTCGGCCGGCGCCGGTGGGTGCGACACCAGGCTCAGCACGTACCGGTCGCCGACGTAACGGTTACCCGGGTTCAGCGTGCCGTGCGGCTGCCAGGTCTCCGCCGCCCGATCACCGCGCTGCACCCACTGCGGGAACCCCCACGCCGCGCACCCGATGCCGGGCCGGTTGGTGACCACCCGCCCCCACCGCGGCGCGGGACCTTCCCGGGTCTGCCAGGCAGGGTCGTCGACGACCTCGACCAGGGCCGCGTCGTCGCGCCCGCCCGGTACTCCCCGCCATACCACCCGCCCCGCGGCCGCCGCGGCCGTACCCACCGCGAACACCGTCACCGGCTGCCCGACCGCAGGGGTGACGTGCGCGGACGTGAGCACCAGCCGGG
The DNA here is from genome assembly GCA_036386695.1 of Catenuloplanes sp. Classification (GTDB taxonomy): domain Bacteria; phylum Actinomycetota; class Actinomycetes; order Mycobacteriales; family Micromonosporaceae; genus DASVVF01. The sequence goes on from DASVVF010000945.1 coordinate 938, forward strand.
GGGCGACCACGTACCCCGAACCCCGCCCCGCGCCGGACTCGACCGCGACGACCCTGTTGGCCCGCACCGTTCCCCACCTGCCGTCTGGTCCGGCTCAGCGACCCAGGTGGCCGGACACGTCACCCGGCCCGACCGGTTCCGCCCCGGCGGCTGCGATCAGCAGGTCCCGTCCGTCGGCCCCCTTCGGCGTCAGTGTGACCTTCACCTTGTGGGTACGCCCCCGCGACACCCCGGCCTGCAGCTCAGCGGACGCCACCACCCATGCCTTGAAGCCCGCCTTCGCCTTCGCGTCCACGCGCAGCTCGACCGAGAACTCCAGTTCGATCGGCCCCACCACGAACGCGACGTCTTCCCCGGCCCCGCGCCCGGCGGCCTCCAGCAACTCCGCGCGGACCACCGCGACCGCGTCCGCCAGTTCGATGTCCACAACACTCCTCCGCCGCCGTCATCAACCGGGTCAACAAAGGACCCACCATGAGCGAACAGCTAACCACGGGGGAGTGGCAGGGGGACCGGGACGCCGGGGCGGCGGTCGCCGCGCGGCTGCTGGCCCGTGATCCGGCGTTGAGTGTGCGGCAGGTGCACGACCCGGTTCGCCGAGCTGATCACACCCAGGAGAACCCTTGACCTTGACGTGGCGTCAAGGTTTCTACTTGGTGCATGAAGATCGGCGAGTTGGCCGCACTGGTCGGCGTCTCCACCCGGACCGTCCGTCACTACCACCACCTGGGCATGCTGCCCGAACCCGAACGCCTGGGCAACGGCTACCGCGACTACCGGCTGCGCGACGCGGTGGCACTCGCCCGGGTGCGCCGGCTGGTCGAGGTCGGCCTGTCGCTGGATGAAATCCGCGACGTGCTGGCCGACGACCAGGGCCGCGAGCTGCGGGAGGTGCTCGAAGAGCTGGACGCCGATCTGGCCCGGGAGCAGGCCGCTATCGGCGCCCGACGGGAACGGCTGGCAGGGTTGCTGGCCCAGGCGGACCTGCATCCCGACTCGACGGTGTCCGCGGACCTCGCGGCCGTGCTGCGCCGGTTGCCCGCCGGGGATTCGCCGATCGCCGAACTCGACCGGCAACTGCTGACGTTGCTCGACGCCGGCGTCGACCCGGCCGACCGGGCCGGTCTGGGCGACCTGTTGCGCCCGCTCGGCGAGCCCGGGGCCCTGGAGCGCGGCCACGCCATCTACGCGCGGTTGGACGAACTCGCCGACGCCGACCCGGGTGATCCCCGCGTCGCCGCGCTCGCGGCCGACCTCGCCGCGTACCTGCCGGAGGAACTGCTGGCGATGGTCGCCGACAGCGGCGACGACGACGCGGCGGGTCAGTGGCTGGAGGCGATGTCGCGGGAGTTGTCCCCCGCGCAGGCGCAGACGTTCCGATTGTTGCTGGTGCGGCTCAAGGGGCGACGGCCATGCTGAGGATCGCGCGCGCCGCGGCGCTC
>DASVVF010000946.1:0-5417 GCA_036386695.1 Catenuloplanes sp.
CCTGCTCGCGCACGGCCTGGCCGCGGCCAACTTCGCGGCCGGCCACGCACCGGCCGGCTGCCCGGCCCCGAGCGCCGGCTGCGCGACCTTCGCCTCGGCGATGGGTGAGCGCTACCGCACCATGGAGCAGGTGCTGGGCTGGCTTCCGCTGGTCCCGGCGCTCATCGGCATGTTCTGGGGTGCGCCGCTGCTGGCCCGCGAGGCCGAGCAGGGCACCGACAAGCTGGTGTGGACCCAGTCGGTGACCCGCCGTCGGTGGGTGCTGACCAAGCTGGGCGTGCTGGGCGGCCTGGTCACCCTCGGCGGCCTGGCCCTGAGCGGCATGGTGACCGCGTGGCTGCGGGTGTTCCGGGACACCGGATACGGCGACACGTTCGGCAGCCGGGGGATGTTCAGCATCACCGGGGTCGCTCCGGCGGCGTGGTGGCTGCTCTTCCTGGCGCTCGGCGCGGCGGCGGGAGCGGCGTTCCGGCGGGTGGTGCCGGCCATGGCGGTGGTGGTGGCGGTCTTCACGGTGACGCTGTTCGGGGTCTTCGTCGCCCGCGACTTCTACGCCGCACCGGCCCAGGCGGTGAAGAGCAGCAGCGTGGACGAGCGGGTGCCCGGCAGCGCCATCCTCACCGGATCCTCCTGGTTGGATCCGCAGGGCCGGCCGGTGCCGCTCGAGACCACCGCCATCGCCGCCCGCATCGCTTGTCCGACCCTGAGCGAACGCGACAGCAACGAGGAATGCCTGTACGGCCTGGGCTACCGGCAGCGCGTCAGCTTCCACCCACCGGACAGGTTCTGGCGGTTCCAGTGGGTGGAGGCGGGCCTGCTGCTCGTCGGCACCCTCGCCATGGCCGCGCTGGTGTTCTACCGCACCGTCCGCCGGCGCACCTGAGGCGGCAACGACCGGCGGGTGCGGCACCTGGTGCGGGCGCGACCCCGACCAGGTGCCGTACGGCGTGGGTGGATCTCAGCGAGTGGGGGTTCAGTGTTGGTCGGCCTCGCGCCGGTCCGGTTCGGCGAAGTGGGCGAAGGCCTGCAGGTTGGCCAGTGACTCGCCGCGCTTGACCCGCCAGTCCCACTCCCGCCGGATGGCCGTCCCGAAGCCGATCTCCAGCATCGTGTCGAAGGACTCGTCGGCGTAGGTCAGCACCGAGCCCAGCAGCCGGTCCAGCTCGTCGGCGTCCAGCCCGCCGAGGCTGACCCGTCCGGTCAGGTAGACGTCACCGACGGCGTCGATCGAGAAGCCGACGCCGTACATCCGGGCGTTGCGCCGCAGCAGCCACGCCCACAGCTCCTCGCGCCGCTCGTCGGGCTGGCGCATCACGAACGCCTCGACCCGCAGGGCGTGCTCACCGACGATGAGGTTGCAGACCGTCTTGAGCTTGTGGGTGCCGGGCAGGGTGACGGCGTACGCGAACTCGCCGGTCGCCTCGCACGGCAGTTCGCGTTCCGCGCACACCGACTCGATCAGCGCGCCGATCTCGGCCCGGGCTCCGGTCACCATGCGCACGCGCCCAGGGCCAGCTCGGTGGCGATCCGGGCCCGGTGTTCGGCGACCGCCTCCCGATAAACGGCCAGCAACCCGGCGGCGGTCCGTGACCAGGAGAAGTTCTCGGCATGTCCGGCGGCACCCCGGGCCAGCTCGGCCCGCCGGTCCGGCGCGGCCAGCAGGCCACCCAGCACCCGGGCCCAGTCGTCCGGGTCGTGGCCGTCGACGAGCATCCCGCTGACCCCGTCACGCACCGCGGTGACCAGCCCGCCGACCGCCGCCGCGACGACCGGCGTCCCACACGCCTGGGCCTCGATCGCGACCAGCCCGAACGACTCGTTGTACGACGGCACGCCGACCAGATCGGCGGCCTGGTAGAGGGTCGGCAGGTCGGTGCCGGTCACCGGCGGCAGGAACCGGATGGCGTCGGCGACGCCGAGAGACCCGGCCAGCTCCATCAGCGCGGTGGGCCGCTCCAGGCCGCTACCGCTGGGACCGCCGCAGATCACCAGGGTCACCTGCCGGGCGAGCTCGGGGTCGCGGTCGCGCAACGCGGCCAACGCGCGGACCAGGACATCCGGTGCCTTGAGCGGCTGGATGCGCCCGACGAAGGCGAGGACGTACCCCTGCTCGGGCAGTCCCAGCCGGCGGCGGGCGGCGCGGCGCACCTGCGTCTCGCGGCCGGCGGCGGCCGGCCGGAACCGGTCCAGGTCGACACCGGGTTGCACGACGGACACCCGGGACGGGTCGGCGTCATAGCCGGTGATCAGGTCGCGGGCTTCGACGCGGGTGTTGGCCACCAGGCGGTCCGCCTCGGCGATCACCTGCTCCTCGCCGATGACCCTGGCCTTGGGCTCGGGACGGTCCCCGACGGCCAATTGTCGATTCTTCACCTTCGCCAGAGTATGCGCGGTATGCACCAGCGGCACGCCCCAACGCTCCCGGGCCAGCCAGCCGACCTGCCCGGACATCCAGTAGTGGGAGTGGATCAAGTCGTAGTGCCCCGGCGGCCGGGCCGCCTCCGCCCGCAGGACGCCGGTGGTGAAAGCGCACAACTGGGACGGCAACTCCTCCTTGGAGAGGCCCTCGAACGGCCCGGCGGTCACATGCCGCACCAGCACGCCCGGCGCCATCTCCACCACCGGCGGCAGTCCGCTGGCGGTGGCCCGGGTGAAGATCTCCACCTCGACACCGGCCTCGGCGAGTCGCTTGGACACCTCGACGATGTACACGTTCATCCCGCCGGCGTCACCGGTGCCCGGTTGATCCAACGGCGAGGTGTGCACCGAGAGGGTGGCGATGCGCCGCGGGGTCGGCCACGGGTGTCCGAACCGCACGTCAGCCACATCCGCTCCCTTCCAGGCGGCAACCGTCGGGCGGATGCGCCGCACAGGACAACCGTTACGCCAGCGAGAATCTTCCCTACCCACGGGGAATCCTTCGTGCACCCGGCGCCGGCAAGGTGACACAGGTCTCCCCCGGGCGGGCCTCGGGAACGATGGGGCAGGATCGCAGGCATGGCCGAGAAGAACATCGCCGTCGTGACCGGGGCCTCCAGCGGTATCGGCGCGGCGACCGCCCGCCGGCTCGCCGCTGAGGGCTTCCACGTGGTCGCCGCCGCCCGGCGCGCCGACCGGCTGGAACACCTCGTCGCCGAGGTCGCCGCCGCCGGTGGCAGCGCCGAGGCGGTCCGCTGCGATGTCACCTCGGACGCGTCGGTGGCCGACCTGGCGGCCGCCGTCGGCCGGCTGCCCGGACCGCTCACCCTGCTCGTGAACAACGCCGGCGGGGCCCGGGGTCTGGACCCGGTCGGATCCGGCTCGCCGGCCGACTGGCAGTGGATGTACGACGTCAACGTGTTGGGTACCCTGCGGGTCACCCAGGCGCTGCTGCCGGCCCTGGACGCCTCCGGCGCGGGCACCGTCGTGGTGGTCGGTTCGACCGCCGCGACGACGGTGTACGAGGGCGGCGGGGGCTACACCGCCGCCAAGCACGCCCAGACCGCCCTGGTCGGCACGCTGCGCCTGGAACTCTGCGGGCGCCCGGTGCGGGTGGTGGAGATCGACCCGGGGATGGTGCGCACCGAGGAGTTCGCCGCGAACCGGTTCGGCGGTGACCTGCGCCGGGCGGCCGCCGTCTACGACGGGGTGGCCGAGCCGTTGCTGGCCGAGGACATCGCCGACTGCGTGGCGTGGTGCGCCACCCGGCCCCAGCACGTCAACGTCGACCGACTGGTGGTGCGACCGCTCGCCCAGGCCGCCCAGCACAAGGTGCACCGGGTGGCCGATGAGCGCGCGCGGTGAGCGTGGCCCCCGCCCGCTGGGCCTGGCCACCCGCGGCACGACCAACCCCAACCGGCTGCGCCGGGTGGACACCTGGATCGCCGCGACGTGCGGCGACCTGCTGCGCACCGCGCCGGACCCGCTGGTGGTGGACCTCGGGTACGGGGCCACGCCGGTCACCACGGTCGAACTGCGCTCCAGACTCACGCCGGTGCGACCGGCGGTCCGGGTGGTCGGTCTGGAGATAGATCCGGTACGGGTGGCCGCGGCCGCCCCGGCCGCCGACCCGCCGTGGCTGGAGTTCCGCCGGGGCGGCTTCGAGCTGGCCGGCCTGCGCCCCGTGGTGGTGCGGGCGTTCAACGTCCTACGCCAGTACGCGGAGTCCGACGTGGACGGCGCCTGGCGGGCGATGACCGCCGCCCTGGCACCGGACGGCGTGCTGGTCGAGGGCACCTGTGACGAGTTGGGGCGGGTGGCGTCCTGGGTCCTGCTGGACGGCGGCGGACCGCGGTCGCTCACCCTGGCCGCCCGGCTGTCCTCGTTGGACACGCCGGGCACCTTCGCCGAGCGCCTGCCGAAGGCCCTCATCCACCGCAACGTGCCCGGTGAGCCGGTGCACGCCTTCCTCAACGCCCTCGACGACGCCTGGCGGGCCTGCGCCCCGTACGCCACCTTCGGGCCACGGCAACGCTGGCTGCGGGTGGCCGACGCCGTGCGGGCCGCCGGGTGGCCGGTGCTCGATCGTCCGCGCCGCTGGCGGCTGGGCGAGATCACCGTGGCCTGGGCGGCGGTCGCCCCCGGGGACGGCAAAAGATCGAGCCGCCCGGCAGGAGATGCCGGACGGCTCGATCACCGGGGGTGAATAATGTCAGCGGAGCTTCACGTTGAACATCGGGTCGGCGGCCAGGGTGCGGAACGTGGCCAGGCCGGCCGGGGTGCTGGCGATGCTGATGTTCCGGTCGCCCTCGTCGTCCTTCTCGGCGTCGAAGTACACGATCGCCTTGATGGCTGAGCGGTTACGCAACTCCGGCAGCACGCTGTTGTACGCCGCGGACTTGTCCACCGTCGTCGTGGTGGTGTGGTAGACGCCCCACTCGGCGACCATGATCGGCTTGGTCGGGTGCTGGGTGACGGACCAGTCGTAGAAGCCGGTGCCGCCGCCGGTGGGCTTGCGGTCGAGCAGGTCGGCGAAGTTGCCGTAGTGGTAGGTGTTCGGCTGGGCGCTGACGTAGGAGTCGATACCCATCCAGTCGACGACGTCGTCGCCCGGGTACAGGTCCTTCCACCAGGACTGCGCCATCCACTTCTCGTTACCCATGTACGCCATCACGTTGACCACGTTCGTCATGCCCTGGGCGCGCAGCCGCAGGATCACGTAGCGGTACATCGCGGCGAAGTCCTTGGCGGTCATCCCCGAGGAGGCCACCGGGTTCACGTCGTTCTCCGGCTCGTGGTGCAGGGCCAGGTAGAACTTCTCGTTGTAGTTGGCCCTGATGTGGGCGGCCCAACGGTCGATGCGGGCATCCTGCTCGCCGGCGGCGACCTTGGCCCAGGTGGAGCCGTAGGCGACCTTCCAGTTCTCCAGCAGCACGCGCGGCTTGGCGGGGTCGCGGGTCATCGCGATCTCGGCCTTGGTCGGGAACAGCTCGTTGCCC
>DASVVF010000947.1:0-10326 GCA_036386695.1 Catenuloplanes sp.
ACTCGTAGTCCTAGCGACCGCTACCGTCGTTTCCCGCTCCCCGGGGCCCGAGTCCCTTTCCCGAGGCCCGAGCTGGCGAGGGTGCAGTCCAGGGGCACGGCTGCCGAGCGCACCAGGCCCAGCTGCACGGACTGGCGCGACAGGCTGGCGTCGAGCAGCCAGTCGGCGGCCGTGCGGATCCGGTTGCCGGGCAACGACAGCAGGTGGTAACCACGGGTGACCGCCTTGGCCGGCAGCCCCGCCAACGGCACCCCGATCGGGTTCGCGGCGGCCTGCGTGCCACCGAGGTCCACCACGAAACCCAGATCGTGGTGCTTGTACCGGCGCCGCCTGCCCTGCCCGTACGAAGCCGCGATGTTGTGAGCGGCCCGCACGCCCTGCCGCTGCGCGTGCTGCGCGGTCATCGGGGTCAGCTCACCTGGTCGGGTCAGGTCGGGTACGGCGGCGGCGTCGCCGACCGCGTACACCTCCGGATGCCCGGGCACGGTCAGGTCCTCGTCGACGACGAGCCGCCCCTGGCTGGTTTTCAGGCCGACCTCGTCGACGACCGGGTCGGGGCGCACCCCGACGCACCAGATCAGCGACCGGGTCGCCACGAAAGTGCCGTCGGTCAGCCGTACCCCGGCGGGGGTCGCCTCCCGGACCGACACCCCGGTGCGGATGTCCACCCCGCGGTCGCGCAGCACCGCGTCGGCGGTGTGCGACAGGCGGGGGTGCAGGTCGGGCAGCACCCGTGGGGCGAGGTCCAGCAGCAGCCACCGGGGTCGGTGTCGCCGCAGCCGGGGGCGCCGGGAGTACAGCAGGTCGGTGTACAACACCCCGTGCGCGGCGACCTCCGTACCGGTGTAGCCGGCACCGACCACCACGAACGTCGGCCGGGCGGTGCGTTCGTCCGGGTCGTCCGTGGCATCGGCCAGTTCCAGCTGGCGCGTCATGTGGTCGCGCAGGTACAGCGCCTCCGGGATGCCGCGGAAGCCGTGGGCGTGCTCGGCGACGCCCGGGATCGGCAGCAGCTTGTTGACGCTGCCCACCGCGATCACCAGGCGGTCGTACCCGGTGCCGCCGCGGCCGTTCTCCGGGTCGACCCAGCGCACCTGCCGGCGGTCCAGGTCGATCCCGTCGACCTCGCCGAGGACCAGGCGCACGCCGGGCAGCGTCTGCGGCAGCGACACGGCCACCCGGCGCGGGTCGAGCAGGCCGACGGCGACCTCCGGCAGCAGCGGAAGGTACAGGAAGTAGTCGGTGGGGTTGACGATGACGATGTCCGCCCGGCCCCGCGACAACCGGGACAGGGCGCGCGCGGCGTGGTAGCCGGCGAAGCCGGCGCCGACGATGACGATCCTGGGCTGGGCCATGATGATCTCCTTCGAGCCGGGACCGGGTCCCGGCTCGAGTAAATCGACTCGGTCGAGCGGACGCAACGAGGCCCTCAGACAGCGGCGCACCGTCGCCGGGGTAGGCCAGGCGTCCGGGGGTGTCCGGTGACCCGCGTGCGAAGGACCTGGGGGTCAGGCGAGCGTGATGCGGGCGACGATCTCCGTCATGATCTCGTTGGTGCCGCCGCCGATGCCGAGGATCCGGCTGTCGCGGTAGTGCCGCTCGACCTCGCTCTCGCGCATGTACCCCATGCCGCCGTGCAACTGGACGGCGTTGTCCACCACGAAGTCGCACGCGGCGACGGCGGTGTTCTTGGCCATCGCGACCCGGGCCGTCACCTCCTCGCCGGCCTGCCAGGCGTCGACGACGGCCCGGGTGTAGGTGCGGGCGACGTCGGTCCGGCGGGCCATCTCGGCGATGCGGTGGGCCACCACCTGCCGGGTGTACAGCGGGCGTCCGAACGTCTCCCGGGTGCGTACCCATCCCAGCGTCAGGTCGAGGCAGCGCTGGGCGGTGGCGTACCCGAGCACGGCCGCGCCCAGGCGCTCGGCGGCGAACTGCCGCATGATGGCGAAGAAGCCGGCGTTCTCCCCGCCGATCAGGTGCCGGGCGGGAACCCGCACCTCGTCGAAGGCGACCTCGGCGGTGTCGGAACACAGCCAGCCCATCTTGCGCAGCGGGCGGCCGACGGACACCCCGGGCCGGTCCCGTTCGATGAGCAGCAGCGAGATTCCCCCGGCGCCGTCCGAGTCAGCGCCGGTGCGCACCGCGGTGGTGAAGAAGTGCGCCCGGGTGGCGGACGTGATGAACATCTTGGTGCCGGTCACCACGTAGTCGTCGCCGTCGCGCACCGCCCGGGTGCGCAGGGCGGCGACGTCGGACCCGCCGGCCGGCTCGGTGACGGCCAGCGACGCGATGGCCCGCCCGGCCAGCACCGGCCGGGCCACCAGGTCGATGAGCCCGGGGTCGCCGGCGTCCACCAGGTGCGGCAGGCCGATGCCGTGCGTGAACAGGGCGGTGACCAGCCCGGACGACGCCCCGGCAGACAGCATCTCCTCCGCGACGACGAGGGCGTCGACCGGCGACCCGCCGCATCCGCCCACCGCTTCGGGGAATCCCACCCCCAGCAGCCCGGCGTCGGCGGCCGCCCGGTGCAGCGACAGCGGGACACTGCCGGCGTCCTCCCACCCGGCCAGGTGCGGCACGATCTCCCGCTCGGTGAACCGGCGGGTCGAGTCGCGCAGGGCGGCACGCTCGTCGGTGCTCCAGGTGTCCACAGTGAATCCTCCGGTAGGGGTGGCAGGTCGAACGATCGGCCAGCCGGTCAGTCGCCGTCGGGCTCGCCGTACAGGGCGTCCACGTCGGTCGCGCACTGCCCCAGCACGACGGAGCGCCGCAGCTTCAACGACGGGGTCAGCTGCCCGTGCTCGACCGTCCAGTCCACGGGAAGCACCACGAACCGGCGGATCGACTCGGCGCGCGACACGGCACGATTCGCGGCGTCGACCGCACCCTGCAGCTCCCCGAGTAACTCCGGATCATCGACCAGGTCCGCCACGGGGGGGTCGGCTGGCCGGCCCCGGGCGGTCAGCCACGGCCGCAACGCGTCCTGGTCGAGGGTGATCAGCGCGCCGATGTACGGCCGCCGGTCGCCGACGACCATGCACTGGCTGATCAGCGGGTGCGAGCGCAGCCGGTCCTCCAGGACGGCCGGCGAGACGTTCTTGCCGCCCGCCGTCACGATCAGCTCCTTGATCCGGCCGGTGATGGTCAGGTAGCCGTCGTCGTCGAGCTGGCCGAGGTCACCCGTGGCCAGCCAGCCGTCGCGCAGCACCTCGGCGGTGGCCGCCGGGGCGTTCCAGTAGCCACGGAACACCTGCGGTCCGCTGACCTGCACCTCCCCGATGTCGGAGATCCGCACCGCCGAACCCGGCACCGGCCGGCCGACGGTCCCGATGCGCAGCTGGCCGGGGGTGCCGCAGGTACTCGGGCCACTGGTCTCGGTGAGACCGTAACCCTCGTTGATCGTCACCCCGATACCGCGGAAGAAGTGTCCGAGCCGGACCCCGAGCGGCGCGCCGCCGGACAGGGCGACCGTCACCCGGCCACCCAGCGCGGAACGCAACCTGCCGTAGACCAGGCGGTCGAACAACGCGTGCCGCAGCCGCAGGGACAGTCGCGCACCGCCGGTGTCCAGTGCCGTCGACCAGTCCACCGCGGTCTGGGTCGCGCGGTCGAACAACGCACCGCGACCGGCCACGTCGGCTTTGTGACGCGCGGCGTTGTACACCTTCTCGAACACCCGTGGAACGGCCAGCAGGAAGGTGGGCCGGAAGGTCCGCAGGCCGTCGACGAGCTCGGCGATGTCCGCGGTGTGCCCCAACCGGACGCCGTGCTGCACGCAGGTCACCTGGATGATCCGGGCGAAGACGTGGGCCAGTGGCAGGAACAGCAGGGTGGTGCTGCCGGCCGCCCCCACCGGGGGGATCACGGTCGGGGCGACGGCCGCGACGTACAGCAGGTTGCCGTGGGTCAGTTCGCAGCCCTTGGGTCGGCCGGTGGTTCCGGACGTGTAGATGATCGTGGCCAGGCTGTCCGCCCCCAGGCCCGCCCGCCGGTCGGCGAGCTGCCCCGCCGACACCGCGCGTCCGGCGGTGGCCAGCGCATCCAGTCCGCCGCCGTCGAGCTGCCAGCAGTGCCGCAGCCCCGGCAGCGCGCCGAGCACACCGGCCACCGTCGCCGCGTGCTCCGCCGTCTCCACGACGACGGCCACGGCACCGGAATCGCCGAGGATCCACCGCACCTGCTCCGCTGAGGACGTCTCGTAGATCGGAACGCAGACCGCGCCGGCCGTCCAGATCGCGTAGTCGACGACGGTCCACTCGTACCGCGTCCGGCTCAGCAGGCCGACCCGGTCCCCCGGCCCCACCCCGCTGGCCACCAGCCCGGCGGCGACCGCCGCGACCTCGGTGGCGAACTCCGCGCTGGTGACGGGCTGCCAGCCGATTGGACCGGGCCGGCCGAACGCCACCCGGTCGGGTTCGGTGGCGGCGTAGCGGGCCACCGCGTCGGGCAGCGCCGCGTCGGGCGCCACGGGCGCGACGGGAGGGGACGAGACCTGTTGCACGGGGACTCCCCACTGGTCGGGGCGGCCTGGCTGGAGGTGCCAGGGCGACCCGGACGGCTGCTCGACATCGTCGGGGTCGGTGACGGCCGGCCGGGATCCCGTCATGGACGGGCCGGCCAACTGTCCAGAATGGTCGGTACGGTCACCAGATCGTGGTCCGGGTCCGGCGCCGGTCGCGGCGGCGCCGTCGGGGTGCGCCCGAACCGTGGTGCCGGGGCCGGTTGGATCTCGCCGCCCACGTCCACGAACGTGCCCCGGGCGGCCGTCTGCGGGTGCTGGTGCGCCTCGGTGGGCGCGAGCACCGGCGCCACGCAGGCGTCCAGGTCGGCGAAGACCGACGTCCACTCGGCGCGGGTGCGCCCGGCGAAGCAGGCGGCGAAGCGGCGGCGCAGCTCCGGCCAGCCGGAAACGTCGTACTGCGCCGGCAGATCGGCGTCGTTGGCCAGCCCGAGCCCGGCGAGCAGGGCCGCGTAGAACGCCGGTTCCAGGGCGCCCACGGCCATGAAGCCGCCGTCGGCGGTGCGGTAGGTGTCGTAGAACGGCGCCCCGCCGTCGAGCACGTTGCGACCCCGCGGCCCGGGCCACCGGCCGGCCCCGAGCATCCCGTGCAGGAACGCGGTGAGCAGCGCCGAGCCGTCGACCATCGCGGCGTCGACCACCTGCCCGGCACCGGAGCGTTCCCGTTCCAGCAGCGCGGCGAGCACCCCCACGGCGAGTACCATCCCGCCGCCGGCGAAGTCGCCGAGCAGGTTCATCGGGGGGTACGGCCGCTCGCCGGCCCGGCCCAACGGTTCCAGCGCGCCGGCCACCGCGATGTAGTCGATGTCATGCCCGGCCCGCTGGGCGAGCGGGCCCTCCTGGCCCCAGCCGGTGAGCCGGGCGTACACCAGCCGTGGGTTGAGCTCCAGGCACCGCTGGGGGCCGAAGCCCAGCCGTTCGGCCACCCCCGGGCGGAAGGCCTCCACCAGCACGTCGGCGCGCCCCACCAGGCGCAGCAGGTCGGCGTGGCCGGCCGCCGACTTGAGGTCCACCGCGGTGGCGCGGCGGTTGCGGTTCAGCGGTCCGCCGGGCGGGGCCGCCAGGCGGCCGGCGCCCGGCCCGCCGGGCCGGTCCACCCGCACCACGTCGGCGCCCAGGTCGGCCAGGACCATGCAGCCGAACGGGGCGGGGGCGAGACTCGCCAGCTCCACCACCCGCACCCCGGCGAGCGGACCGGCCGGCCCGGTCATCGCGACCCCACCCGCCGGGCGTGGCGGGCGGACCCGGCCGGGGCGCTCAGCGAGTCGACCAGGCCGGCCGGCGGGGTGAACCGGTCGCCGTACTTCTCGGCCAGCTCGGCGGCGCGGACGGCGAAACCGGCCGGGCCGCCGGGATACTGCCGGATGTAGCGCAGGACACCGCCGGTCCAGGCCGGGAACCCGATGCCCAGGATCGAGCCGATGTTGGCGTCCGCCTCGGTGCGCAGCACGCCGTCGTCGAGGCAGCGCCACGCGTCCAGGGCCTCGGCGAACAGCATCCGCTCCTGCAGGTCGGCCAGCGGCACCGCCCGGCCCGCCGGGGTGGCCATCGTGGCCAGGTGGTCGAACAGTCGGCCCCGCCCGCCGTCGTCGTACGTGTAGAAGCCCCGCCCGGCGGCCCGCCCCGGCCGGTCGTACTCGTCGACCATCGCGTCGACCAGGGCGTGCGCCGGCAGCGGGACGAACCCCGCGTCGGCGGCCTCGAACTGCCGGCGGATGCGCTGGATCAAGGTGAGGCTGACCTCGTCCGCCAGGGCCAACGGGCCGGTCGGGTAACCCGCCTGCCCGGCGGCCTGCTCGATGGACGCCGCCGGCACCCCCTCGGCGAGCATCCCGATTGCCTCGTCGATGAACCGGCCGATCACCCGGCTGGTGAAGAACCCCCGCCCGTCGTTGACCACGATCGGGGTCTTGCCGATCCGCCGGCCGAGGTCGAAGGCGCGGGCCAGGGCGGCGTCGCCGGTCTGCTCCCCGACCACGATCTCCAGCAGCGGCATCCGGTCGACCGGGGAGAAGAAGTGCATGCCGATGACGTCGGCCGGGCGGTCGATGCCGGCGGCGAGCCCGGTGATCGGCAGAGTCGAGGTGTTCGAGGCGATCAGCGCGTCGGGGGCCAGCACGGGCAGCACCTCGGCGAAGACGGCGCGTTTCAGGGCCGGGTCCTCGAAAACGGCTTCGATCACCGTGTCACAGCCGGCCAGCGCCTCCAGGTCGGCGGTGGTGGTGATCCGGTCGAGCACCGCCGCGGCGGCGTCCGCGTCCAGCCGGCCCTTGCCGACCGCCCGGGTGAGCAGCCGCTCGGCGTGCGCGCGGGCCGCCCCGGCGGCGTCCGCCGTGACGTCCTTGACGACGACCTCCAGGCCGGCCCGCGCGCAGACGTACGCGATGCCCGCGCCCATCATCCCGGCCCCGAGCACGGCGATCCGGCGGGCGGGTGCCACGTCGACCCCGGCCGGTCGGCTGGCCCCACCGTTGACCGAGCGCAGGTCGAAGAAGAACGCGCCGATCATGTTCTTGGCGACCTGGCCGGTGAGCAGCGTGATCAGCTGACGGGTCTCGATCGCGAACGCCGTCTCCAGGTTGACCTGCGCCCCCTCCACCGCGGTGGCGAGGATCGCCTCGGGTGCCGGCAGCCGGGCGCCCTTGAGCTGCTTGCGCAGGTTCGCCGGGTACGCGGGCAGGTTCGCCGCGAGCGCCCGGCTGGCCGGGGTGCCGCCCGGCATCCGGTATCCGGGGCGGTCCCAGGGCTGGGCCGGCTGCGGGTTGTTGGCGATCCAGGCGCGCGAGCGGGTCAGCATCTCGTCCCGGCTGCCGACCACGTCGTCGATCAGGCCGGCCGCCCGGGCGTCGACCGGACGCAGCCGCCGGCCGGTCAGCAACACGTTCATCAACGCGTCCGTCAGGCCCAGCATCCGTACGGTGCGGGTCACCCCGCCGGCACCGGGCAGCAGCCCCAGGGTCACCTCGGGCAGGCCGAGCCGGGAGTCCGGCGCGTCCAGGGCGATGCGGTGATGGCAGGCCAGCGCGATCTCCAGGCCACCGCCGAGGGCGGAGCCGTTGATGGCCGCGACGACGGGCCGGCCGAAGGTCTCCAGCCGCCGCAGGTCCCGCTTGATGGTGGTGAGCAGGTCGGCCAGGGCCGGCGCGTCCGCCCGGGTCGCGGTGCTCATCTCGGCGAGGTCGCCGCCGGCGAAGAACGTCGACTTGGCGCTGGTGACGATCACCCCGGTCACCTCGTCGCGCTCGGCTTCCAGCCGGTCCACAGTGGCCGTCATCGACGCGACGTACGCCTGGTTCATGGTGTTCGCGGACTGCCCCGGGTCGTCCAGGGTGAGCGTCACGACGCCGGCGGCGTCGCGGTCGTAGGAGATGGTGTCGGTCATGAGGGTCTCCCGGCTCAGCAGCGCTCGACGATGGTGGCGACGCCCATGCCGCCGCCGATACACAGGGTCACCAGGGCCCGGCGGGCGTCGCGGCGTTCCAGTTCGTCCAGCGCGGTGCCGAGCAGCATCGCCCCGGTGGCGCCGAGCGGATGGCCCAGGGCGATGGCGCCGCCGTTGACGTTGACCCGGTCCGGGTCCAGACCCAGGTCGCGCTGGTATTTCAGGACGACCGCCGCGAAGGCTTCGTTGATCTCGAACAGGTCGATGTCGTCCGCGGTCAGCCCGGCGGTGGTCAGCACCTTGCGGGTCGCCGGGATCGGACCGGTCAGCATCAGTGTCGGGTCGGCCCCACTGACCGCGACGGCGACGATCCGGCCGCGCGGGGTCAACCCGAGGTCTCGCCCGACCGCGGCGGAGCCGATCAGCACCACGGCGGCACCGTCGACGATGCCCGACGAGTTGCCGGCGTGGTGAACGTGGTCGATGGCCTCCAGCCAGTGGAACTTCTGCAGCGCGACCGCGTCGAACCCGCCCAGCTCCCCGATCGTGGCGAAAGCCGGCGCCAGCCGGGCCAGCGTCGCCGCGGTGGTGTCCGGGCGCGGATGTTCGTCCACGGCGAGGATGTCCAGGCCGTTGCGGTCGCGGACCGGCACCAGGGACCGGGCGAAGTGCCCGCCGGCCGTCGCCTTGGCGGCGCGTTCCTGCGAGCGCACCGCGTAGGCGTCGACGTCGGCGCGGTCGAAGCCCTCCATGGTGGCGATCAGGTCGGCGCTGATCCCCTGCGGGACGAAGGAGGTCGCCAGGGCGGTCTCCGGGTCCATCGCCCACGCGCCGCCGTCGGAACCCATCGGCACCCGCGACATGGACTCGACCCCGCCGGCGAGGATCAGATTGTCCCAGCCGGAGCGCACCCGCGCCGCGGCCAGGTTGACCGCTTCCAGGCCGGAGGCGCAGAACCGGTTGAGCTGCACCCCGCCGACGTGGTCGGGCAGCCCGGCCAGCAGCGCCGCGGCCCGGGGCAGGTCGCCGCCCTGTTCGCCGACCGGGGTGACGATGCCCAGCAACAGGTCGTCGAGGCGCTGCGGGTCCAGGCCGGGGTTGCGCTCGCGCAGGGCGTCGATCAGCCCGACCACCAGGGAGATCGGCTTGACGCCGTGCAGGGCGCCGGTGTCGCGGCCGCGACCGCGCGGGGTCCGTACGGCGTCGTAGATATAGGCCTCGCCGTCAGAGGGCACGGGCGACCAGCTCCTTCATGATCTCGTTGGTGCCGCCGTAGATCTTCTGGGCCCGGGCGTCGGTGTACATCCGGGCGATCGGGTACTCGGTGGTGTAGCCGTAGCCGCCGAACAGCTGCAGGCAACGGTCGATGACCTCGCACTGCCCGTCGGTGAGCCAGAACTTCGCCATCGCGGCGGTGGCCACGTCCAGCTCGCCGGCGGCGTGCCGGGTGATGCAGTCGTCGAGGAACACCCGGCTGACCCGGGTGCGGGCGGCGCACTCGGCCAACACCATACGGGTGTGCTGGTGGCCGATCAGCGGCTTGCCGAACGCGGTGCGCTGCCGGGTGTAGTCGACCGTCAGCTCCAGCGCGCGCTCCATCGCCGCGACGGCGCCGATGCCGATCACCAGGCGCTCCTGCGGCAGTTGCCGCATCAGCTGGCTGAAACCCAGCCCTTCGGCGTCGCCGAGCAGGTTGGCCGCCGGCACCCGGTAGCCGTCGAAGAACAGCTCGGCGGTGTCGTTGCCGTGCAGGCCGATCTTGGACAGCAGCCGACCCCGCCGGAATCCGGCCTGGTCGTCGCCCACCTCGCAGACCAGCAGCGAGACGCCGGCCGCCCGCTGGGCCGGGTCGGTCTTGGCGGCCAGGATGACCAGGTCGGCCAGCCCACCGTTGCTGATGAACGTCTTCGCGCCGTCGATCACGTAGTCGTCGCCGTCGCGTCGGGCCCGGGTGCGCATCGCCTGCAGGTCGGAGCCGCCGTCGGGCTCGGTCATCGCGATGGCGCCGACAAGTTCGCCGCTGCACAGCCCGGGCAGCCAGCGGCGCTTCTGCTCTTCGCTGCCGTACGCGGCCAGGTAGCCGGTGACGATGCCGCTGTGCACGGCCAGGCCCAGGCTGCTGTCGCCGGAGTGGGCCTGCTCGTGCAGCAGAACCGCCTCGTGGGTGAATCCGCCGCCGCCCCCGCCGTACTGCTCGGGCACCGAGAGCCCGAGCAGGCCGAGCTCACCCGCCCGGCGGTAGTGCTCGCGGTCGGGGTGCCCCTGGGCGAGCACCCGCTCGGCGTGCGGCAGCACGTCCTTGGCGAAGAAGGCGCGCACGAGTTCGGCCAGGTCGTCGTGCTCGGGTTCGCGCCACGGTGATGCGTAGTTGTCGAGCCCTGGGGTCGGCATGGCTCCCACCCTGGACCCTTATTGACGCCCT
>DASVVF010000948.1:0-5827 GCA_036386695.1 Catenuloplanes sp.
CTGCGCGGCGGCAGCGGCTGAGCACGCTGGCGGCCGCGGAGAGGGGCGAGGTCGTCGCCCCGCTCACCCTGCGCGGCGGCAGCGGCGGAGAGTAGGACGCCCGGGCCCCGTGCGGGGTCCGGTGACCAGCATGCGCGTGACGGGGGCCACGGGGGTCCGTCCACTACGATGGGCCGGTGACAGCTGCGCCCCACCCTGCCCGGAAGGTGGCGGTGGTGACCCTCGGCTGCGCCCGCAACGAGGTCGACTCCGAGGAGTTGGCGGCGCGCCTCGACGCGCGGGGTTGGCAGGTCGGCACCGACGCCGAGGCCGCCGACGTCGTGCTGGTCAACACCTGCGGGTTCGTGGAGAAGGCCAAGCAGGATTCGATCGAGACCCTGCTCGCGGCCGCCGGCACCGGGGCCAAGGTGGTCGCGGCCGGCTGCATGGCGGAGCGGTACGGTCGCGAGCTGGCCGACAGCCTGCCCGAGGCCCAGGCGGTGCTGGGTTTCGACGACTACCCCGACATCTCCGACCGGCTGGACGCGGTGCTGGCCGGTGAGCGCTTCGACGCGCACACCCCCCGGGACCGCCGCGAGCTGCTCCCGCTGACCCCGGTGTCGCGCGCCAACAGCAGGGTCGTGGTGCCCGGGCACGGCACCGTCGCCCGGCCACCGCTCGGCGAGGTCGTCACCGACGAGCACACCCCGGCCCACCTGCGTCAGGTGCTGCGCCGGCGGCTGACCACCGGCCCGGTCGCCTCGTTGAAACTGGCCAGCGGCTGCGACCGCCGGTGCGCGTTCTGCGCGATCCCGGCGTTCCGCGGCGCGTTCGTCTCCCGTACCCCCGATGAGGTGCTGGCCGAGGCGCAGTGGCTGGCCGGCACCGGGGTCCGCGAACTGGTCCTGGTCAGTGAGAACTCCACCTCGTACGGCAAGGACCTCGGCGACCCGCGGCTGCTGGAGAAACTCCTGCCGCAGCTCGCCGCGATCGACGGGATCGTCCGGGTGCGGGCCAGCTACCTGCAGCCGGCGGAGACCCGTCCCGGCCTGGTGGAGGTCATCGCCACCACCCCGGGGGTGGCCGCCTACTTCGACCTGTCGTTCCAGCACGCCAGTGAGCCGGTGCTGCGCCGGATGCGCCGGTTCGGCTCCACCGAACGCTTCCTCGACCTGCTGGCCTCGGCGCGGGCGCTGGACCCGGCCGTGGGCGCCCGCAGCAACTTCATCGTCGGCTTCCCCGGTGAGACCCGGGCCGACTTCGACGAGCTGGTGCGGTTCCTGACCGAAGCCCGGCTCGACGCCGTCGGGGTCTTCGACTACAGCGACGAGGATGGCACCGAGGCCGCCGGCCTGCCCGGCAAGCTGCGCGCGACCACGGTCAAGCGTCGGTACGAGCGGCTCAGCGCCCTGGTCGACGAGTTGTGCGCCCAGCGGGCCGAGGAGCGGCTCGGGTCGCTCATCGATGTCCTGGTGGACACGGTCGAGGACGGGGTGGTGGAGAGCCGGGCCGCGCACCAGGCCCCGGAGGTCGACGGCTCGACGACCCTGGTGGCCGGCGCGCCGACCGGGGCGGACGGCGTGGACCTGGCCGCGTTGCGCCCGGGTGATCTGGTGCGGGCCCGGGTCACCGGCACCGAGGGCGTCGACCTGTTGGCGGTGCCGGTCGAGATGCTCGCCGCGGCGCCGCGGTGACCGACAACCCCGCTCCGCCCGCCGCGCGGCACGTCCCCCTGCACAACCCGGCCAACGTCCTGACCGCGTTGCGGCTGGTGCTCATCCCGGTGTTCGTGGTGCTGGTGGTCGGTTCGCAGCTGGGCCGCCCGAGCTGGCAGGTGGCTGCCTGCCTGACCTTCTGCGTCGCGTCGTTCACCGACTTCGTCGACGGGTGGATCGCCCGCCGGTTCGAGATGGTGACCTCCTTCGGCAAGGTCGCCGACCCGATCGCCGACAAGGCGCTGACCGGGACGGCGCTGGTGCTGCTCTCGGCGTACGGGCAGCTGTCCTGGTGGGTGACCGGGCTGATCCTGGCCCGCGAGTGGGGGATCACCGCGTTGCGATTCTGGGTGCTGCGCTACGGCGTCATCCCGGCCAGCCGTGGTGGCAAGGTGAAGACCGCCCTGCAGACCGCGGCGATCGCCTGGTACCTGTGGCCGGTGCCCCCGCCGTACGACGGCATCGGCCGATGGATCATGGCGGTGGCGCTGGTGGTGACCGTGTTGACCGGCGTCGACTACATTGCCCGGGCGGTACGGCTGCGCCGCGCGCCGGTCAACGCGTGAGGCGCCCCGCCGGCGGGTCGCCCGGGTGGGCCGACGTGCCGGTCGACAGCCGGGTGGCGGCGGTGGTGCACGCGCTCGCCGAACGCGGGCAGACCCTGGCCAGCGTCGAATCGCTGACCGGTGGGCTGTTGGCCGCTACGCTGGTCGAGGTGGCCGGGGTCAGTGCGGTGTTCCGGGGCGGCCTGGTGGTGTACGCCACCGACCTGAAGGAGTCGCTGGCCGGGGTGCCGGCCGACCTGCTCGCCGAACGCGGCCCGGTGGACCCAGACGTGGCCGTGGCGCTCGCCGAGGGCGGTCGGACCCGGTGCGGGGCCGACTGGGCGATCGCCACGACCGGGGTGGCCGGTCCACAACCGCAGGGTGGCAAGCCGGTCGGGACGGTGTTCGTCGCGGTGGCCGGGCCGGACAACGCCACGGTGCGGGAACTGAGCCTCGGCGGCGGGCGGGCCGCCGTACGGATGGCGTCGGTCACCGCGGCCCTCGAACTGCTCGTCGAACAGCTCCGCGGTCACCCGACGGCGACCCCCGGCGTCGCCACCGGGTCCTGAGTGGCGACCGGCCGGGTGGCGTGCCTGGTCGGGCAAGGTTCCGGCGGGGCGGGATGTGGTCCTCGCCGGCACCGGGTACGGTTGTCGGAAGCCCCGGCGGTCGCCGGAGGCCTGCCGCAGGAGGAGGTGCGATGGTCCTGCTACGCCGGGTGATCGGTGACGCACTTCGAGCGCGCCGGCAGGGTCAGCACCGCACCCTGCGCGAGGTGTCCACCGCCGCCAATGTCAGCCTCGGTTACCTGTCCGAGATCGAGCGCGGCCAGAAGGAAGCTTCCAGCGAGTTGCTCGCGGCGATCTGCGAGGCACTGGGAGCGCAGCTGTCCGAGTTGCTCCGCGAGGTGAGTGACACGCTGTCACTGGCCGAGGGGATGCGCGGGGTCCTCGTGCCGGTCGACGAGGCCGCTGCCGCGCCGACCGACCGTCCGGTGCGCCAGGTGGCCACCGACGGGAAGGTCACCGTGTCGGTGCGCCAGGAGACGCCACTCAAGGCGACCCTGCGTGCCACGCACACCGTCCGCACCGGCAAGCGCGGGCGCGACGTCGTCTACGCCGCCTGAGGTTCGCCGAAGCACCGGACGGCCGGCCCGCGAGGGTCGGCCGTCGCTGCGTGCGCGGGTGCGTGTCGTACGGTGGGCGTATCGTCGGAGCGGGGATGAGGGGTCACCCTGATATCCCCCCGAGGAAACATGAAATGTTGGCCCCGGGCTGAGACGATGGAGGCCACGCCGCCTCGCCGCCGGGTCAACCCCGCTCCGGAGCGGCCGATCGGGCAACGTGACATGAGGGGACAGCGCGGAGATGGCTAACCCGTTCGTCAAGGGCTGGCACTACCTGATGGCACTGTTCGGCGCCAAGATCGACGAGCACGCCGATCCGAAGGTGCAGATCCAGCAGGCTATCGAGGACGCCCAGCGTCAACACCAGATGCTGGTCCAACAGGCGGCGGCGGTGATCGGTAACCAGCGCCAGCTGGAGATGAAGCTGTCCCGCCAGATGTCGGAGGTCGAGAAGCTCCAGGCCATGGCCCGCCAGTCGCTCGTGCTGGCCGACCGCGCCCGGGCCAGCGGCGACGAGGTCGAGGCCGGCAGGTACGAGCAGACCGCGCAGGCGCTGGCCACCCAGCTGGTCTCCGGGGAACAGTCGATGGAGGACCTCAAGGCCCTGCACGACCAGGCCCTGGGCGCCGCCGGGCAGGCCCGCAAGGCGGTGGAGAACAACGCCATGGTCCTGCAGCAGCGCCTCGCCGAGCGCACCAAGCTGCTCAGCCAGCTGGAGCAGGCCAAGATGCAGGAAACCGTCGCCCGCTCGCTGGAGTCGATGTCGGCCGTCGCCGCGCCCGGCAACACCCCGTCGCTCGACGAGGTGCGGGACAAGATCGAGCAGCGGTACGCCAACGCGATGGGCCGCGCCGAGCTCGCCTCCAACTCCGTCGAGGGGCGCATGCTGGAGGTGCAGAAGTCGACGCTGGACATGGCCGGCTCGTCGCGGCTGGAGCAGATCCGCGCCAGCATGGCCGGCGACCAGTTGGGCGGTAAGGCACCCCAGCACGCTGTGGAGCAGCCCGCCGCGCCGGCCAACGACCCGGCCTCGGCCGCCCGGCTGGCGGAGATCCGCGCCAGCCTCGGCCCGGACAGGAAAACCGGCGACGCCAGCGCCGCCAGCTGAGGCGGCCGTCCGGTTGGTCGGGCGCGTCGATCGGGCAGGACGACAGGTCGGGGAGGGACGAACAGATGGCAGCGGACGAACGTACCCGGTATTTCCGGCGGCTGCGCGGACTGCGCGGTTCCGCGCGTCGGTGGAGCGTATTCGGTGGCATGTTCGGTGGCGCCGCGGCGATCCTCACCCCGTACGCCGGGCTGGGCCTGCCGGACGCCGCCTGGGCGGCAGCGGCCGGCGGCTCGCTGGTGCTGGCCAGTTGGCGGTGGTCCGATCATCGGGCCCTCGCCGCCCAGCCGGCACCGCCGCCACCGGACCCGGCGCAGACCAACCGGATGCTGGTGGCCGCCGTCGAGCGGCTGCCCGCCGGCCGGGCGGCCCTGCGGGAGCTACGCCGGCAGCGGGCCCGCTACGGGCTGCGCGGTTCGGCGGTGGCCAGGTCATGGGACCGTCTGGACCGCGCCGCCATGACCCTCGCCGGGCTCTCCGGCCGGCTCACCGGCCCGGCCGACACGGCGGTGCTGGAGGCGGCGGTCGCCGAGCGGTGGCTGCGGGATCTAGGTCAGCGGGTGGCCAGTGTGGAGCGGGCGATCGCTTTCGCACCGGCTGATCAGCGGGCCGGGCTGCGAGCGGCCCACAAGACGCTGGCGGAGCAGTTCAACAGCGGCGTGACGGCGTACGAGGGGCTCGTCGCGGCCGCGGCCAGCTACGTGGCCGAGGACGGGCGCGCGCCGAACACCCAGCATCCGGCGGTGTCCCGGCTCACCGAAGCCGCCGATCTGCTGCGCGGGGTCGCGGAAGGGCTGGCGGAGCTGCGTACCCCGCCGACCGCCACCTCCCGGTAGCAGCGACCGGTCCCGGCGGGCCCCGCCCGCTGGGGCCGTCACCCGGGCGGAGCCGGCTGGCAGCGCGGGCACCAGTAGGTGACGCGCTCGCCCAGCTCGTCCTTGCTGATCGGGGTGCCGCACCGGCGGCACGGTTGCGCGCGCCGGCCGTACACGTAGCTTGTCTCGCCCCGGCGCAGGGAGCCGGTCGTCGTCTGCGTCCAGCGACCGCGGTTCGCCGCGAGGAGCCGCCGGGACAACGTCACCATCCCCGGCAGGTCGGGCACCGCGTGCACCGGCGTCCACGGCCAGACCCCGCGCAGGAACAACGTCTCGGCCTTGTAGAGGTTGCCGATCCCGGCGAGGCTGCGCTGGTCCAGCAGGGCCTCGGCGATGGTGCTGTCGCCGTGGGCGGCCAGCCGGCGCACAGCCTCGTCGGTGTCCCAGTCCGGGCCGAGCAGGTCCGGGCCGAGGTGCCCGACCAGGGTGTGCTCCTCGGCGGTCGGCACCAGCGCCAGGTCGTGCAGGTGGTAGCCGAC
>DASVVF010000949.1:0-2187 GCA_036386695.1 Catenuloplanes sp.
AGTCCGCGAACGGGTTGACGTTGACGCTCTTCGCGACGCCGGCGGTGAGCAGCACCGGCGAGGTCTCCCCGATGCCCCGCGCGGTGCCCAGGATGACCGCCGTGGTCAGCCCGGACCGGGCGGTCGGCAGCACCACGTGCCACACCGTGCGCCACTGCGAGGCCCCCAACGCCAGGGCTGCCTCGCGCAGGTTGCCGGGGACCAGCCGGATCACCACGTCACCGGCCCGGATGATGATGGGCAGCATCATCACGCTGATCGCCAGCGCGGCACCGAACCCCGACCGGTCGTGGTGCAGCGCCAGGATCCAGGTGGCGTAGACGAACAGCCCCGCCACGATCGACGGCAGCGCGGTCATGGCCTCCACGATGGTCCGGACGAACTGCGCGAAGCGCCCCCGGATCTCGTTGAGGAAGACCGCGCAGACCACCGCCAACGGCACGGTCATCAGCAGGGCCAGCGAGATCTGTTCCAACGTGCCGATGATCGCGTGCAGCACGCCACCCTGGGTCAGCGGTGCCGTCGGCCCGGCCTCCGAAACGTCCGAGGTGAAGAAGTTCAGGTGGGTCAGCGCGCTCCACCCGCGTACCAGGGTGTAGACGACGACCAGGACGAGCGCGGTCAGCAGCAGGAAACCCAGACTGTGCACCACGGCGCCGACCAGCCGGTCGCGTACCGCCGGCCCGTCCTCGTCCAGCGAGACGAGCACCGCGTAGAAGCCCAGGAAGGCCAGGTAGGCCACCACGACGAAGCCGACCACCCCGTCGAAGGGAGCCAGTTGGGTGAAGATCAAGGCAGTGAGGCTGAGCGCGGCGGCGGCGGCACCGACCGCCGCGTACGTGTCACTGCCGCGCAGGCTGGAGGTGGACCGGCGCGGCTCCGGTGCGGACGCGCCGACAGCCGCGTCGCGCCGCACGGCCGTGGTCCCCGGCACCGCGACGGCCGCGACGGCCGCGACGGCCCCGGCTACGGGACCGGTGACGGCGGTGACCGCGGTGGGGGTGACCGTGGTGGGGGTCGTGGTGGTGGGGGTCGAGGTCATGGTCATGGTGGCCTCCTCAGCCTTCGCTCGATGCGCCGGAGCGGCTGCGGGCCACGATCATGGAGGCCAGGAAGTTGACGATCAGGGTCATGGTGAACAGCGCCAGGCCGGCGGCCATCAGGGCGGAGATGCCCATCGCGGTCGAGTCCCCGTAGCGCAGGGCGATCAGGGCCGCGATGGAGCTGCCACCGTTCTGCAGGATGCGCGGCTGGATCTCGAAGATCATGGAGATCGTGAGGTAGACGGCGATCGTCTCGCCCAGGGCGCGGCCCAGGCCGAGCATCGTGCCGCCGATGATGCCGCCACGGCCGAACGGCAGGACGACGGCCCGGATCATCCCCCACTTCGTCGCACCCAGGGCCAGCGCGCCCTCGCGCTCGCCCGCCGGCGCCTGGGCGAAGACCTCGCGCATGATCGCGCAGGCGATGGGCGCGACCATCATGGACACGACCATCCCCGCGATGAAGGTGGACGAGGTGAAGACCGACTGGGGTGTCAGCGGGTCGGCGGCATCGAAGCCCCGCACCGCGAACGGCGGGAGCCACCCGAAGTACGTGGTGAGCCAGCGGGCCAGCCCGACGACGCTGCCGGTCAGCAGGAAGAAGCCCCAGAGCCCGTACACCACACTCGGTACGGCGGCCATCAGGTCGACCAGGCTCACCAGCACGGGCTTGATCCGGCGGGGCGCGTACTCGGAAATGTAGAGGGCGGCACCGAGCGCCAGCGGCACGGCGAAACAGATCGCCACCAGCGCGATCAGCACCGAGCCGGTCAGCACGGCCGCGATGCCGAACTCACCACCGTCGGGGTCCCACGCCTGGGTGGTGAAGAACGACCACCCGGCCACCTTCAGCGCCTGAGCCGCCCGGAAGGCCAGGAACCCGCCGACCAACAGCATGATGAGCAGGACGACGACCCCGCCGCCTCGGGCCAGCAGCCGGAAGAACACATCGGCGGGCGGCCGCCGCTCCACGATCCGCCGTGGTGCGTCCGGGGCCCCGACCCGCCCGTCGGTCACCCGGGTCACCAGCGCGGTCGGGGCGTCGGTCGGCGGGATCACCACCGCCGCCGTCGGGGCGTCGGCCGGCCGGGGCCGCACGGCCGTCGGCGCGTCGGCCGGCCGGGGCCGCACGGCCGTCGGCGCG
>DASVVF010000950.1:0-8728 GCA_036386695.1 Catenuloplanes sp.
CCGCGGCGGGCACCGGGGGGGGGCGTCAGCGCACGCTGCGGGCGAACTCGCGGGCCGCCCAGAAGACCGCGAGGCCGGTCAGCACCACCATGATCCCCAGACCTTGCCACACCACGGGCGCGCCGAGGTCGCCGGCGAACAGCGCCCGGGTGCCGTCGACGGCCCAGGAGAACGGGTTCCATTTGGCCACGGCCTTGAGCCAGCCCGGGGCGTAGATCATCGGCAGCAGGATGCCGGAGAGCAGCAGCACCGGTTGTGCCACGGTGTTCATCAGGGGCGCCAGGGCGTCCTCGCTCTTGACCAACAGGGCGACACCGTACGACAGCGCCGAGGTCATCAGCGCGATGAGCGCCAGCAGCAGGTACGCCAGCAGCAGGTGGCCCAGGTGCACCCGCAGGCCGAAGAACAGCGCCAGCCCGGTGATGATGACGGCCTGCAGCAGCAGGGAGACGACGTCGCGCAGCGAGCGGCCGAGCAGCAGCGCCAGTCGGCTGACCGGGGTGACCCGGGATCGTTCGATGACCCCGGCCCGCAGCTCGGCGATCAGGCCGAAGCCCTGGAACAGGCCACCGAAGATGGCCAGCAGCACCAGCAGACCGGGCACGAACACCCGGTAGGCGTCGGCGTCGGTGACCACGCCGAGGGGGCGCAGCGCCGGCTTGAGCAGCGGGGCGAACAGCAGCAGGTACATCACCGGCTGGAAGATGCCGACGAAGATCCAGACTGGGTTGCGCAGCAGCAGCATGATCTGCCGTTGCAGGATGAGCCAGGTGTCGTGGATCAGTTTCATGGTCAGCTCTCCCGGAGCGAGCGGCCGGTCTTGGTCAGGAACACGTCGTCGAGGCTGGGGCGGTGCAGCTCGATGGAGCCGAGCAGGATGCCGGCGTGGTCGAGGGTGCGCAGGATCTGCGGGATGGCGGTGGCGCCGTCGTCGACGAACAGCCGCAGGCCGCCCTCGTCGCGGGTCTCCAGCTTGTTGACGTACGGCTGGGTGTCGAGCAGCTCGGCCGCCTGCGGCGTGGAACCGTCGAGACCCACGGTGACCACCTCCCCGGAGATCTCCCGTTTCAGCTCGGCCGGTGTGCCCTCGGCGACGATCTCCCCGTTGTCCATGATGGAGATCCGGTCGCAGAGGGCGTCGGCCTCGTCGAGGTAGTGGGTGGTGATGAAGACGGTCATGCCGTCGTTGCGCAGTCGGCGGATCTCGTCCCACATGTGCGCGCGGCTCTGCGGGTCGAGCCCGGTGGTGGGCTCGTCGAGGAAGACGACCTTGGGTTCGTGGATGATGCCGAGGGCGATGTCGACGCGCCGTCGCTGGCCGCCGGAGTAGGTCTTGCACCTGCGGTCCGCGTACTCGGTCAGCTGGAAGGCGGCCAGCGCGGCGGTGGCCCGGCGCTGGGCGTCGGCCTTGCCGATGCCGTACATCCGGGCGTGTAGGACGAGTTCCTCGCGCGCCGTGGCGTCGTGCCAGGTGCTGCCGCCCTGGGCGACGTAGCCGATCCGCCGGCGCACCTCGCCCGGGTTGCGGCGCAGGTCGGCGCCGGCGATGGTGGCGGACCCGCTGTCCGGGGCGATGAGGGTGGCGAGCATCCGCAGGGTGGTGGTCTTGCCGGCGCCGTTCGGCCCGAGGAATCCGAAGATCTCTCCCGCGCCGACGTACAGGTCGACGCCGCGCACGGCCTCGACGGTCTTCTTCTGTTTTCCCTCGCGGGACTGGAACGACTTTTTCAGTCCCTTGGTCTCGATCATGAGTGCTCCCCGTGAGCCGGCCGGGCAGGAACGTGCCTTCGTGCGCCGCCACGCTAACGAGCCGGCAAACGATTAGTCAACCTTGATTATTACTCGTTGATGGTGCCCCCTGGCCGCCGTCGAACCACCGGTCCGCCGGGGGGAAGCCCGGCGGCAGGTACGACGTGCCCGACTCGACGAGCTCGGCGATCCGTTCGCACCAGGCGATCTCGGCCTCGGCGCGGGCGATCCCGAGCTCCCACATCCAGGTCACGTGGGTGGGCTTGTTGCGGATCCAGTCGGACTTCATCGCCGCCCGCAGCTTGTCGTTGATCACCTTCAGCACCCCGGCCCGGTTGCGCAGGGCGGCCCCGGCCTCCTCGCGCGGCATCGCCGGCAGGAACGAGAACGCCGCCATGAACGGGTCGGCCGGCTGCTCCAGGCCCCACCAGTGGCCGCGCAGCAGGGTCTGGAACTCGTCGTCGCCCTTGGCGGTCACCTCGTAGGTGGTCCGGGCCGGCCGGGCGCCTACCTGCTCGGTCGCCACCGCCCGCAGCAGCCCTTCCTCGGTGAGCTTGCGCAGGGCATGGTAGATCGAGCCGGGCTGGACGTTGGCCCACTTGTCGGCGCTCCAGCTCAGCAACTCGCGGCGCACGTCGTAGCCGTGCACCGGTTGCATCCAGCTGACCAGGCCGAGAATCATCATCCGCGTCGCTGACACGGCACAAGCGTAATAAGCAAACTTGACTAGTGCCCCAGCTCACCGTCAGGTTGCTCCGGCAGGCATCTAAACTGACCGGTAACTTACGTCGAGGAGCGACCCGCCGTGCGCAAGATTCTGATCGCCAACCGGGGTGAGATCGCCGTCCGGGTCATCCGGGCCTGTCGTGACGCCGGTCTGGCCAGCGTTGCCGTCTACGCCGATGCCGACCGTGACGCCCTACACGTCACGCTCGCCGACGAGGCGTACGCCCTCGGCGGCGAGAGCGCCACCGAGACCTACCTACGGGTCGACAAGCTGATCGACGTCGCCGCCCGCAGCGGCGCCGACGGCGTGCACCCCGGCTACGGCTTCCTCGCCGAGAACGCCGACTTCGCCCAGGCGGTCATCGACGCCGGGCTGACCTGGATCGGCCCGACCCCGCAGGCGATCCGGGACCTCGGTGACAAGGTGACCGCCCGGCACATCGCCCAACGGGCCGGCGCGCCGCTCGTGCCCGGCACCCCGGACCCGGTCGCCGGCCCGGACGAGGTGGTCGCCTTCGCCCGGCAGCACGGGTTGCCGGTGGCCATCAAGGCCGCGTTCGGTGGCGGCGGGCGGGGACTCAAGGTCGCGTACACGCTGGAGGAGATCCCGGCGCTGTTCGAGTCGGCCACCCGGGAGGCGGTCGCCGCCTTCGGGCGGGGCGAGTGCTTCGTCGAGCGGTACCTGGAGGCGCCCCGGCACGTGGAGGCGCAGGTCGTAGCGGACCAGCACGGCAACGTCATCGTCGTCGGCACCCGGGACTGCTCCCTGCAACGCCGCCACCAGAAACTCGTCGAGGAGGCGCCGGCGCCGTTCCTCACCGACGCGCAGCGTACCCAGATCCACGACTCGGCCAAGGCTATCTGCCGGGAAGCCGGCTACCACGGCGCCGGGACGGTGGAATACCTCGTCGGCCGGGACGGCACCATCTCGTTCCTGGAGGTCAACACCCGACTGCAGGTCGAACACCCGGTCACCGAGGAGACCGCCGGCGTCGACCTGGTGCGCGAGCAGTTCCGCATCGCCGCCGGCGAGAAGCTGCGGCTGGGGGCGGATCCGACGCCGCGCGGGCACTCGATCGAGTTCCGGATCAACGGCGAGGACCCCGGCCGGGGCTTCCTGCCGGCCCCCGGCGCCGTCACCGCGCTGCGGCTGCCCAGCGGGCCGGGCGTGCGGGTGGACACCGGCGTCAGTGCCGGCGACGTGATCGGCGGCAACTTCGACTCACTGCTCGCGAAGGTGATCATCACTGGGGAGACCCGCACCGAAGCGCTGGAGCGGGCCCGCCGGGCCCTCGACGAGATGGTGGTCGAGGGGATGGCCACCGCCCTGCCGTTCCACCGGCTGATCGTGCGCGACGAGGCGTTCACAGCGGAGCCGTTCACCGTCCACACCCGGTGGATCGAGACCGAGTGGTCCGGCGGTGTACCGCCGTTCGCCGGCGCCGCGCCGAGCGCCGACTCCGCCGCAGGGCCGCGCGAGACCGTCGTGGTCGAGGTGGGTGGCAAGCGCCTGGAGGTCAGTCTGCCCGCCGGCTTCGGCGCGGGTACGCCGACCAGCGGCGCCCCAACTGCCGCCCCCCGGCGCTCCGGCGGCCGCCGCGGCCAGAGCGCTGCCGCCGCCGGTGGTGACACGCTCACCTCGCCGATGCAGGGCACCATCGTCAAGATCGCGGTGAACGAGGGGGACACCGTCGCCGAGGGTGACCTGGTGGTGGTGCTGGAGGCGATGAAGATGGAACAGCCGCTGAACGCCCACAAGTCGGGCACCGTGGCCAACCTCGCCGCCACCGTCGGCGCCGTCATCGCCTCCGGTGGCCCCATCTGCGACATCCACTGACCGACACCACGTTCCGACTCTCGGCGTCGCGAAACGAACGTGAGAGCGTCGCGAAACGAACGTCACAGCGTCGCGAAACGAACGCCGATCGGTCGCGGGTCGACAGGCTGGTTGCTAAGGTGACCTCGTGTCCGTGCCCGGCCTGGTCCCTCGTCGCGCCGCCGGTCAGGTAGCGGCCGCCCTCGCCGACACCCGAGTGGTGCTGATCAGCGGTGCGCGGCAGGCCGGCAAGAGCACCCTCGTCAAGGTCGTGGCCGGCGACCGCCTCGCCGAACGGCGTGATCTCGACCGCGCCCAGGACAGAGCCGCCGCCCTCGCGGATCCGGTCGGCTTCGTCGATTCGTCGGAGCTGCTGGTGATCGACGAAATTCAGCGGGCGCCAGATCTGCTCCTCGCCATCAAAGCCTCCGTGGACGAGGACATGCGCCCCGGTCGATACCTGCTGACCGGCTCGTCGCGGCTGTTCGGCATGGTCGACGCGCCGGACGCGCTACCCGGCAGGATGGAAACCATCGAGCTGTGGCCTTTCTCGCAGGGCGAGATCGGCGGCGAACCGGACGGCTTCATCGACGCCGTGTTCACCCTCGGCGCGGACCTGCGACACGAGTCCACCGTGTCGCGTGCCGACTACGCGGCCAGGATTGTGCGCGGCGGCCTGCCGGAGGCGGTTTCCCGGAGCGACGTACGGCGCCGTGAGCGGTTCTTCGACGCCTACGTGCAAGCACTCATCGACCGCGACGTCCGGCAGCTTTCGGATATCCAGCACAAAGGGGAGCTGCGCAAGCTGGTCCGCCTCCTCGCGGCCCGGTCCGGCACCATCCTGGCCACCGGGTCGCTGGAAGCCGCTCTCGGGTTGAGCCGGCCGACGATCGCGCGGTACCTGCAGGCGCTCGACGAGATCTTCCTGGTCAAGCGGATCTCGGGATGGTCCCGCAACCTCGGCACCCGGGCCACGGCCGCACCGAAACTGATTTTCGTGGACTCCGGCATCGCCGCACATGAGGTCGGGTCGGACGCGCGGAGCCTGCTGCGTCCGGGCGCGCCGTTCGGGCCGCTGCTGGAGTCCTTCGTTTTGTCCGAACTGGCCCGCCAGCTCACCTGGGCGGACCAGCGCGCCGACCTGTACCACTACCGCGATCACAGCAAGTTCGAGGTCGACGCGG
Source organism: Catenuloplanes sp. (assembly GCA_036386695.1). Classification (GTDB taxonomy): domain Bacteria; phylum Actinomycetota; class Actinomycetes; order Mycobacteriales; family Micromonosporaceae; genus DASVVF01. The sequence goes on from DASVVF010000950.1 coordinate 5,476, forward strand.
TCTTGGAGAACCGCCGGGGGCAGGTCGTCGGCGTCGAGGTGAAGGCGTCGTCGACGGTCGGTCCCGGGGACTTCCGCGGCCTGCGGCGGCTGGCCGACCGGCTCGGTGACGATTTCGTCGCGGGCGTCGTGCTGTACACCGGCACCGCCACCCTGCCGTTCGGGGACCGGTTGCGGGCGATGCCGGTCAGCGCGATCTGGCAGGTCGCGGCGCCCGCAGGACCGTAGTGCCGGACCCGGGCGCGTTCGTCAGCCGTGGTTGGGGTGGGTGACCACCAGCACCGGGCGCGGGGACTTCTTGATCAGCGCCAGCGGGACGCTGCCGAGCAGCCGCTCGGCCACCGTGGGGCGGGAGCTGGAGCCGACCACGATGAGGTCGGCCTGCTGCGTGTCGGCGAACTCCAGGATGCGGTCCAGCGGGCGCCCGGACAGCACCGTCTTCGTCGCGGTGATGCCGGCGGTGGCCAGCCGCTCCACGGCTGCCGTGGCGGCCCGTTCGGCCAGTTCGACGTAGACGCTGCGCGGGGCCGCGGCGAACCGTTCCAGCTCCACCTCGTCCACACTGACCACGGCGATCGACCCGCCGGTCTGCTTGGCCAGGCCCGCGGCGGCGTCGACCACCCATGGCTGGTCCGGGGCCTCCGGGTTGGCGGCTAGCACGATGTGCATCGGTGACCTCCGGTCAGTCGGGGTACGCAGGTTGATACTGGCCCGGTAGTGGGCGAATGGACAAGCGGGCGGACACGGAAAACGCGTGATGGCTCGACATTCCGCGTTGGTTGTATAACGCTTCGTAGACCATCTTCACCCAACAGCCGGGGCGGTGCGGGCCATGACCGACGTACGGACCGACGAGGAGACCACCCCCACCGGGGAGCCGACGCTCAAGCGGGTGTTGGGGCCGGGTTTGCTGCTGCTGTTCGTGGTCGGTGACATTCTCGGTACCGGCATCTACGCGCTCACCGGGAAGGTCGCCGCGGAGGTCGGCGGGGCGGTGTGGCTGCCGTTCCTGGTGGCTTTCGCGGTCGCGCTGTTGACCGCGTTCAGCTATCTGGAGTTGGTGACGAAGTATCCCCGGGCCGCCGGGGCGGCGTTGTACACCCACAAGGCGTTCGGGGTGCACTTCCTGACATTCATGGTGACATTCGCGGTGATGTCATCGGGGCTGACGTCCGCGTCCAGCGCGTCGAAGGCGTTCGCCGGCAACTTCGCCGAGGCGTTCGACCTGTCGATCGGCGAGGGGCTCGGGCTGACCGCGGTGGCGATCGGCTTCATGACCCTGATCGCGCTGGTCAACTTCCGGGGGGTCGGCGAGAGCGTCAAGCTGAACGTGCTGCTGACCTGCGTCGAGCTCACCGGCCTGCTGATCGTCATCTGCATCGGCGCGTGGGCCCTCGGCGGCGGCAACGGCGACATGTCGCGGCTCACCGAGTTCAACGCGCCGGAGGGTGAGAGCGCCTTCTTCTCGGTCACCGCGGCGACCGCCCTGGCGTTCTTCGCGATGGTGGGCTTCGAGGACTCGGTCAACATGGCCGAGGAGACCAAGGACCCGGTGCGGATCTTCCCGAAGGTGATGCTGACCGGTCTGTGCGTCACCGGGGTGATCTACGTACTGGTGTCCATCTCGGCGGTGGCGCTGGTCTCGCCGGCCGAGCTGAGCCAGGGCAGCGCGCCGCTGCTCAAGGTGGTCGCGGCCGGGGCCCCGGCCTTCCCGATCACCATTTTCGCGTTCATCACGATGTTCGCGGTGGCGAACTCGGCGCTGATCAACATGCTGATGGCCAGCCGCCTGCTCTACGGCATGGCCAACGAGCGGGTGCTGCCGCGCTTCCTCGGCAAGGTGCACCGCACCCGGCGTACCCCGTGGGCCGGGATCCTGTTCACCACGCTGATCGCGTTCGGCCTGATCTGGTTCGCCGACCTGACCGCGTTGGGCGGCACCACGGCGCTGCTGCTGCTGTGCGTCTTCACGGTGGTCAACGTGGCGGTGCTGGTGCTGCGTCGGGACCCGGTCGAGCACAAGCACTTCAAGGCCCCGACCGTGATCCCGGTGATCGGCGCCATCGCCTGCGCGTACCTGGCCAGCCCGCTGTCCGGCCGGGCCGCCACCGACTACCAGGTCGCCGGGGTGCTGCTGGTGATCGGCGTGGTCCTCTGGGCCATCACGTACGCGGTCAACCGGTTCGTGCTGCACCAGGACACCACCCTGGACCCGACCCACCTGAGCAAGAAGTAAGGTGGTTTGCTCGACGGATGACATCCGCCGTCGAGGTGCGCGACCTCGTCAAGCGCTACCCGAAGCGCGACGTCAACGCCGTCGACGCGCTCAGCTTCACCGTCGCGCCCGGCGAGATCTTCGGACTGCTCGGCCCGAACGGCGCGGGTAAGTCGACCACCATCGGCGTGCTGACCACCCGGGTCCGGGCCACCGCCGGGCACGCCGCCGTGGACGGCGTCGACGTGATCCGCGACCCGGTCGGCGCCCGCCGCTCCTTCGCCGTCGTACCGCAGCTCAGCAGCCTCGACCGGTCGCTGACCCCCCGGCAGAACCTGGTCTTCCACGCGGCGTACCACGGCGTGCCGGCCGAGGCCGGTCGGGCGCGCGCGGCAAACCTGCTCGACCAGTTCGGGCTCGCCGACCGGGCCGACGACAAGATCGAGGTGTACTCCGGCGGGATGGTGCAACGGGTGATGATCGCCCGGGCGCTGATGCACGACCCCCGGGTGCTGTTCCTCGACGAACCCACCAGCGGGCTGGACCCGCAGTCGCGGCTGTTCCTCTGGGAACGCGTCCGGGAGCTGCGGGCCGGCGGGGTGACGATCGTGCTGACCACCCACGACATGGACGAGGCGGCCGAGATGTCGGACCGGGTCGGCATCGTGGACCACGGCCGGTTGCTCGCGCTGGACACCCCCGCCGCGCTGATCCGCGGGCTGCACGGGCGGGCGGTGCTCGAACTGACCGTGACCATGGCGCCCGGCGGGGGCCCTGGCGCCGTCGCCGACCTGCTGGCCACGGTGCCCGGGGTGGAACGGGTGGAGCAGGTCGCCGCCGTGCCCGGGCAGCCGGACGCCACCGTACGGCTGTATCTGGATCAGGATCCGGCGGCGCTGCTCGGCCCGGTGGTCGCCCTGCTCGACGGGGGCGGCCACCGGGTCTCCGGCGTCCAGATCGGCCAGTCCAGCCTGGAGGACGTCTTCATCGAGCTCACCGGGAGGGCCCTGCGTTGACCACCGTGACCACCACCACCGGC
>DASVVF010000951.1:0-2903 GCA_036386695.1 Catenuloplanes sp.
TGGTGACCTCACCAGGCGAACGCGACGAGCGCTCCGGCGGGATTCCGCTGACCGCGACGGCCGGCCGCGGCGCGGCCACCGGCGGCTCCACCGATCCGGTGCCGGAGGCCACCTTCTTCGAGGCCATCGGCGGCGAACCGACCTTCCGTCGCCTGGTCGACGTGTTCTACGCGGGGGTGGCCACCGATCCGGTGCTGCGCCCGATGTATCCGGAGGAGGACCTCGGACCGGCGGCGGAACGGCTGACCCTGTTCCTCATGCAGTACTGGGGCGGGCCGAACACCTACTCGGCGCAGCGCGGGCATCCCCGGCTGCGGATGCGGCACGCCCCGTTCCGGGTCGGGGCGGCGGAACGCGACGCCTGGTTGGGCCACATGCACCAGGCCGTCCGGTCGTTGGGGCTGCCCGGGCCCGACGAGCAGGCGTTGTGGCAGTACCTGGAACGGGCGGCGTACTTCATGGTGAACAGCATGGACGAGGCCGACCAGGCGGGGTAGCCCGAACGGCTGCACCATCGGCGATCCGCGCGTCCTCAGGAGATCTTCCCTCGTTGATCCGGTGACCGTCGCGGCTGCACCGCGCCACGTCCGGAGTACCGCAGCCGCAGCCCTTCGCCGAGGAGTTGCCCCTGATGCACCGCCGCCTGCTTGCCGCCACCCTGGTCGCCCTCCTCGCCGGTCTGGGCGGCGCCGGTCCGGTGGCCGCGGACCTCGCCCACCCCGTCGTGGTCTCGACCAACCCGGTGGACTTCACCCCCCATGTCCTGGACGGCACCATCTGGGCGCTGGCGGTGGTCGGCGACACCGTGGTGGTCGGCGGCACCTTCACCCAGGTGACCGACCGCACCAGGACGACCCGGTACAACCGGAAGAACCTCTTCGCGTACGGCCTGAACGACGGGGTCATCCGCCCATTCAATCCGCCCGTGGACGGTGCGGTCTACGCGCTGGCCGCCGGCGCCGGCAACACCGTCTACGTGGGTGGCGCGTTCCGCAACATCGCCGGGCGGGCGCAGCGCGGCCTGGCCCGGCTCTCCGTGCCGGGCGGTGGGCTGGTGCCGACCTTCCGGGCCCAGATCAACTGGGGGGACGTCCGCGCGGTGGCCGTCTTCGGCAACCGGTTCTACGCCGGTGGCACCTTCACCGCGGTCAACGGCGTCGCCCGGACGGCGCTGGCCCGGCTGGACGCCGGCAGCGGCGCGGTCGACAACGGCTTCAACGCGTCGCTGTCCGCGCCGGGGCTGAGCCGTACCCGGGTGGAGCATTTCGACCTGTCCCGGGACGGCCGGCGGATGGTCGCGGTGGGCGCGATCCGCAAGGCCGCCGGGCGGGACCGGGTCCAGCTGGTGATGCTCGACACCAGTGGGCCGCGTGCCGTGGTCACCGACTGGTACACCGACGCTTTCCGGCCGGCCTGCAAGGACACCTTCGAGACCTACCTGCGCCAGGTGAAGTTCTCGCCGGACGCCAGCTACTTCGTCACCGTCACGACCGGACGGCTCGCCGACCACAACACGCTGTGTGACAGCGCCGCGCGGTTCGACACCGCCGGCACCGGCCGGCACTGGGCGAAATGGATCAACGCCACCGGCGGCGACTCGCTGTACTCGGTGGCGGTCACCGGGGCGGCGGTCTACGTCGGCGGGCACCAGCGCTGGATGGACAACCCGTACGGGCGGGAGTCGGCCGGGCCGGGTTCGGTGGAACGGATGGGTATCGGTGCCATCAACCCGGTCACCGGCAAGGCGCTGGCCTGGAACCCGACCCGCACCCGGGGAGTGGGCCCGCGGGCGCTGGTGCCCACCGCGGGCGGGCTGATCGTCGGCTCGGACACCGACCAACTGGGTGGGGAGTACCACGGCCGGCTCGGCATGTTCCCGCTGCGCTGAGCGGGCCGGGCGGCTGAGCGGACCGGGCGGCAGGACGGCGGATCGGGCCGGTGGGCGTGGCGCCACCGGCCCGGTCGGCGTCGGCCGTCAGAGCAGGGCGCCCTCGTCGTGCAGCCAGTCGACGAACGAGGTCGCCACGGCGGCACCGCAGTCCAGCATCTCGACCAGCAGGGCGTCGTGGGTGCCGGCACTGAGCGGCACCTGCAGCTCGGCGTAGATGGGCAGTTGCCCGCGCTCGGTGGGGTCGCCGACGTACGCCTTGCAGAACCGGCGGGTGTGGTTCCACTCGTTCACCACGCGGTAGGCCCGGTCCGCCCAGTCCGGCGGCACGGTCGCGTGCGGGCGGGCCCGCATGACCAGGATCTCGTCCTCGGGGCCCTCCAGGGTGAACAGCACCGCGTGCCGCTCCCACATGGCGAGCAGGCTGCCGTCACCGTCGGCCAGGAACCGCACGTCGAGCAGGTCCAGCGCCTCGCCGACCCGACGCAGGGTGACCGGCCCGACCTTCTGCATCGTCTCCGGGGCGCAGGACTCAGGCGGCCCGGTGACGTGCTCGGGCTCGCGTTGGGCGGGCACACCGATACGCACGCTGCCCTCGGCGGCTATCCCGCCCCGGCCCTCCGGCTCGCCGGACCCGGTATGACCCGGACGCCATGACCACCACGGCATTGCTCGCACACCTCGCTCCCTCGCGGATCCAGGCTCGAAAAAGTTTCGGCTGTGTTGCGTAGGACCCGCGGCACGACGGTACCCGGACAGCCGGCCGTAGGCATCCCCCCAACGACACGACTTAACCGGTTTACCTAACTGGCCTCAACCATTCGTATGAACGGCAATAGGACGTACGGTTAATTTTGAGGCCTCCGGTAACCAGGCGACTCCATACGGTGCGGAAAGCCCCACCCATCGGCGGGCCAGTCGGACGTGCACCGGACCCCCGTTGGACTCTTCGGAGCCGAGGAACCCCATTCGGGTGACCGCCTGGATCAACCGCTGCGAGACCCCGACCGAAAAG
>DASVVF010000952.1:0-2067 GCA_036386695.1 Catenuloplanes sp.
TCCCGCCAGCACCTGGTCGGACAGCAGTGGTCCGGCTGCGGCCAGGCGGCGGGGCAATCGGGCGTCGCGACCGCTTACCGCCAGCCGTTCTTCCCGAACTGCTGACTCCTGCCACCCCGCAAAACGGGTACGAAGCGTCGCAGTTGGTGGACTCACCCACGAACTAGAGCGCCGCTGGTCCCCTCCGCCTCGGCGGCGACGACCAGCGGCGCACGGCGATACGAAAGTAGTGTTGCTGATGCGTTCATGCACTCAACTCGGCAGTTCAGCATGCGGCCGCATCACCACACCCCAATTGCCACTGAGCACCTCCGCGAGCGCCCCAGCCGTCGTTGTGGTTGTGGTCCGCGCGAGTCCGCCCTGATCCTGTCGATTGGGACAGGATCAGGGCGTGCCCGTCAAGGACCAATTCGAACGCGCCGAGCAACCGCTTCGCCGGAAGGGCCCCAGCGATCGCAGCGCGGTCAAGCACGCGTCCCGGACGGGTCCAGGGCCGCCCGTACCGCCGGCTCGGGGCACACCCGGACCTGAGTCGACAACGGATCAGCGGCCGGGTATCCGCGGCCTGCCCAGGCGTGGCCCGTCACGGCCGGCCCGGCCCCGTCGGCTTGGAGGTCGGACGTCACCCAGGCGTACCGATTTCGTCCGCGTAGCAGCGGCACCGGGCGCGCCTGCCAGCACCGGAATCCCCCACTTGCTCTGGGCCGGCACCGCCGACACGCGCCGGTCGTTGCGGGTGCGGATGGCGGACCGGAGGGGATCTGAACCCCCGGTGGGGCACGGCACGCCGGTAGCCCCACACGCATTCAAGTCGCCGAGCGCGCTCGGCTTTCGACCATCGGCGTCGCAATAGCCCGGCTCTGCCACCGGCCCGCGTCCATTCTGGTCACCAATGTCACGGCGCAGCCACCTTCCTGCGCCAGGTGGGGACCATGAAGCGGGCACGCGGGTCGATCGACGCGACGGTAGGCTGCCTCAGTGCTCAGTGATCTTGACGTTGTGGTGTGGCGTGGGTTGAGCCACGCGTACGGGACGGCTGATGACACGGCGCAGCTGCTGCGGCAAGCCGCCTCCGAGGACGACCGGGTGGCCTCACGCGCCGTCGCGGATCTGCACGGCAGCATTTTCCATCAGGGCAGCGTCTACCCGGCGACCGTGGCCGCTGTGCCGTTCCTGGCCGAGGTCGCGCGCAGCGCCAGGCATGGCCGTGCCGTGGTCGTCTGGATGCTCGGCATGCTTGCCGATCCACAGCATGCCCATGGCGAGGACTTCCCGGCGGTGCGGGCGGCGGTCACCGGGCAGCCGGGATAGATCCGGCAATGGCGATGGGCCCCACCGCCGGCTCGCCGCACTCCTCCCAGAAACTCCACCGGTGCGCAGATGCTCGGCCAGCTCGCCGGCGCCGGCATCGGGGATGCCGGTCGGGGTCTGGGAACCGGTCAGCAGCACCAGCGCCGAGCGGGTGGAGTAGTCGAAGGCTGCCTCCAGCGCGGGAAAGATCGAGGCGAGCAGGTCACGCAACCGAGTACCCGACGTCATATCGAGAGCCCACCGCACCTGCCCGGCGGCCTTGCCGGTGGGAGGCTTGCCGCTCTTCGTGACATCCCGCCCGGCGACGGGCACTCGGCGGGTCCGACGATCTGCGCCAAGCGCCCGTGGACGCCGGGCGGCGGACACTTCATGGCTTGATGAACCGGTTCCGGCCGCGAACCGGTTCGGGAGAGCGTCGACCGGCCTGGGCGGGTCGACACGGGCTCTGGGGGGAGACCCACATCGTCGACGACGCACCGTGCGAGCGGGCCCGGCCGTCCGAGCCGACCCACACCGGGCCGATCGGCAGCGGCCTTTTCCAAGCAGATCGTTCAGGAGGAGACTTTGGACACCAGGTGGCATCTCGTTCGACGGCTCGGCTGGCGCCGGGCCGTCCTGGTCACCGCTCTTTCCATGGTGGGCTCCGTGCTCATCGTGCCGGCACTCGCCGGACCAGCACACGCGGCGGTCAGCTGCAACAGCTTCATCACCCCCGAGGCGCGGCCGGTGGGCTACATGCACGTGCCGAGCCGCGAC
>DASVVF010000953.1:0-4634 GCA_036386695.1 Catenuloplanes sp.
CGACGTCGACCGGGCAGCCCTACTCCCGATCAGCTCGCCACCATCGCGGCGGCCTCTCGCCGCCAACGCCGTCCCGCACCGCGCGGATCACACCGTCGGTTCCGCCACACCCCGTACCGCCACCACCACACCAAGCCCGGCCCGGTCACGCCCACGCGGACCGGGCCATTCCCATGCTGAAAGCAGGCACACCACCATGAGCACGCCCGATCTGGCTCCAACCGGCGCCTCGACGCCGCACGACGCCACCTTCGTCACCCCACCGGCGGTCCCGCCGCACCGCCCCGGCCGGCACCGACGCGCTTCGCCCTGGCTACGCATGTTCCGCGGAGCCATCCCGGTCGCGGCCGTCACCGCGTTCATCACCACCGCCGTCGTGGCGAACACCCTCACCGCCCACCTCGGGCTGGTCGCCGTCGGGTTCGGGTTGACCGCCACCGCCGGGACCTGGACCGCGGGTCTCGCCCTGACCATGCGCGACGTCGTCCACGACACCTGGGGTCGAGCCGGCGTGTTCGCGGCCATCGCCGCCGCCGCGCTGGCATCGGCGGGCACCGCCGGCCCGCGCCTCGCCATCGCCTCCGGTGTGGCGTTCGCCGCCTCCGAACTGGCCGACCTGGCGGTGTACACACCACTGCGCCGCCGCGGCTGGGTCCGCGCCGTGCTGGCCTCCAACACCGTCGGCGCTGTCGTGGACAGTCTGCTCTTCCTCACCCTGGCCGGGTTCCCGATCGCCGCGATGCCGGGGCAGCTCGTCGCCAAGGCCACCGCGACGTTGGCGGTGGTGATCCCTGTCGTCGTCGTGCGTGCGGTACTACGCCACCGCCTCCGGCCCCCGCGTGCGTGAGGCCATGCGGCAAGGGCTCCTCGGGATGATCGCCACCCCGGCCTGCGGACACACCGTGCGGGCCGGGGTGGACTGGATCGCCGACAACAGTGTCTTCGCCGGGCACTACCCCGGCGACCAGCGCTACCTCGCCTGGCTGCGCAAACGCGCCCACCACGCCGGGCGGTGCGCGCTGGCCACCGCCCCGGATGTAGTCGGCGACGCCGCCGCCACCCTCGCCAGGTCCGCCCCGATGCTGCCCGCGATCCGCGCCCTCGGATACCCGGTGGCGCTGGTCGCCCAAGACGGACTGGAACACCTCACCGTTCCTTGGACGTCCATCGATGCCCTGTTCCTGGGCGGCAGCACCTCGTGGAAACTCGGACCCGCCGCCGCGGACCTCGCCGCGCAAGCCCGCCACCAGCGCAGACATGTCCACGTTGGGCGTGTGAATTCACTGCGCAGGCTACGGTACGCCGCCTCCATCGGCGCCGACTCAGCCGACGGCACCTACCTCGCATACGGCCCCGACCGTAACCTTCCCACCCTGCTCGGCTGGCTGCGGACCGTCGCGCAGGAGTCAACCGACGCCCCTGACGTTCAGGATCGGTCGATCCCAGCCGTGCGCGTCAATGCGGATGCACGCCTCCCCACCGACGTGGTAAACGGCTTGCCTGACATCACGTGATCAGCGTTGATCAGATCATGACCGACAACGCCGGACCCGGCAGCCCACACCCTTCAGCGCCAGCACATCCCACCATCGACAGGACAACGACGACGAGTGGTTCGCCATCCACGCACACCCCTACCGCAGACAGCGACCCCCGTGCGCATCCCGGCATCGTCATCCGGCCTGGACCGACGGGACCGCGCGCCGCGCTGTCCGACGGCCCAGACGTGTGGGAGGTCATCGGAGCACTGCACGCCCTGCGCGACGAAGACCCCACCCGGCACGGCGAGGCCCTATACCGCGACCTGCGTACCGTCACCGGGCTCACCACCGCCCAGGTCGCTGCCGCGACGGACTACTACACCGCCCACCCCGAGGACATCGACACGCGGATCGCCGGGAACAACGAGACCGCCGAGCGCACGGACCGACCCGCAACAATGCCCCTTGAGCGCCGCGATCACCGGATGAGGTGAAGGGACACCGCTGGCACATCTGCCTGCGGTCACCGCCTGACGCCGGACGCTCATCGATGTGCCGACGCCGGTTCGGACTCCCCACTGACCAGGGAGCGTCCGAACCGCGCCGTCGTCGTCCCATCACCCGCGCGCCAGACCGAAACCCGCCGATTCATGCTGGGCCGGTCTGCCGGACGACGTCGGCATCGGCGGGCTCACCGCCGATGCCGACACCCCGCCTTCGCCTACGGCTACCTGCTAATTCAGCCGATCAGCGCAGGCACATCGGGCCGCGTCACGTCGGGCTCGTCCGTGTCGTCGAGCGCGAGATGATGCCGGGCATCGCTGAGCACGCTGCGTGCCTGGCCGAGCAGGTCACTGGCCCGCTCGACTGCCTTACCACCTCGGCCGGAACAATCGCCCACGTAGCCCTCCAGGTGAGAGCTGATCCGAGCCAGCGTGGCGACGGTGTCCTCCACCGCACCCACCGCCATGATCGCCGGATAGCAGCCGTTGGCCCGCAAGGCACAGTAGGTTGCCCGCGCCGACGTGACCAGGCCCACCAACGCAGCCGGCACGACCTGTGTGTCCTCCGGGTCGATTCGGACCGCGTCTGATGCCAAGTCCATGCCCGGACCGATATCGGTCGGGTCGGTACGCGGTGGTGGTGACGCGCATTCCGTCACAGGGTCCTCCTTCGCATTCGGTCGGCGCGCGGCGAATTGCCGCGTGGCCGGCGCCGAACCGTTGCCGACGCGGTCACATGAACCCTCACCTCGCCGCGTACGGCAAGTGCCCCCGACAAACCGCATCGGGCCTGCTGCCGGTCCACACCCGGATCGGCGGCGCCTGGCGGGCGCGAATCGCCCGCACCCGCAACACGACGGGACTGGCCATGCCGTGCGGTTGTCGGGCCGCGGGTTGTCGGCACGCCGGGATGCGCCACGGGTGCACCAGGGTCACGAAGGCGATGGCGTCGGTCAACCCGCCTCACGTCGCTGCCCGTCTCACCCGCGACGACAGCGCCGAGCAACCCGAAGACGCCTGGGCCACCGCACTGACTGACCCAGCTCACCGTCCCCGTCCGGCGAACCCCACGACGACCCGACCGCCGGACGCCACAGCTGATACCCGGCCAGCGCGACGAGTCGCACCCGGCCGGGTTCCGCGGTCCACCGACCCCCATCCGCTCCGCCGCCGCCCATTCCTTGCCACGCCCACCTGGGAGTACCGCCATGGCCAGCACACGCCGACGCTCACGCCCGACCGCCCCGACCCTCCCCGCCGAGGTGTGGACCCCCGCGAAGGTCCGCGCCCTCGGCGTCACCACCGACCTGCGCACCGCCGCCGGCATCTTCGGCATGTCCGCCAGCGCCGCGTACGACGCGGCACGTCGAGGCACGTTCCCCGTGCCACTCATCCGCGCCGGCGGCGTGTACCGGGTACCGGTCGCGGCGATCCTGACCGCCCTGCACCTGCCCCCGACCGACGCCGCCGCCCCGACCGGGGACACTGCGACGACGGGGCACCACGGATCGCCTCCCGCCGCCGACTGACGGCTATGGTGACCCGATGGCCGTGACCACGATCGGCGCGGGGCGCGTCGGCCCGGTGTTCTGCCCGCCCGCCGCGCCCCGCCTGACCGAGGCGGCCCTGACCGCCGCCGGACTGCCCACCCACCCGTACACGTCGATGCACGTCGAGCTGGTGCGGGCCAGCCAGAACGGCAAGTGGCACGTCCCCGGCACCAGCACCCACCGCTGTACCCACGTCACCCGCAGGTTCGGCTACCAACCTGGCACCCTGCCCGTGCAGCGGGTCAGCGTGCTCGGCGATCACGACCTGTGCAGCGCCTGCGCCCACCAAGTGCGGCTGCCCGGCCCGGCCGGGATCCTGCACGTCGCGGCCGGGCTCATCGTCGCCGCCGCCCAATGGGTCACCGAACTGGAAGACCTCGCCGCCGGCATGGGATGGCTGGACGTGGCCCGCTGGTCGCAGCAGACCCCGTTCGGCCCACCCGATCCCATGCCCGACCTGCTCGCCCAACTCAAAGGCGCCCGCGGCTTCGCCGCCCACCGCGCCGCCGCCCTCACCGCCTGGGGCCAACTACGCCACCGCACCGACACCGCCCTGGCGGTGGCACGCCAGGCCGCCGGCCCGCCAGGGCTACGGGTCCTCGCAGCCCGCGCCCGGGACCTGCTGCTGCGCGACCGCGACACCCTCGCCGAGGCCCACACCCTGGAGGCGATCGCCGGCGGCCCTCGCCGCAGGTACTTCGAACCGGACCTCGCCCAGCAGGCCCTCGACGCGTGGCTCACCGCCGTCGCCGCCGACGGCGACACCAACGCCGGCCACACCGCGATGCTCGCCGCCGTCGAAACGCGCCTGGGCAACGCCGACGTGCGCGACGTGTCGCTGCTACCCACCCCCGCGATCACCCCGGCCGCCGGGCACACCGGCCCGGCGGCGTGGGCCGCCGCCGAGTACCGGCTCGTGCGCCGCCACATCGTCGACGGCTGGTGCGCCCGACTCGCTGCCGCCCTGCACGACGGACAGGCCCACAGCGGCGGCGGCGATCAACTTCTGCTGGTCGCCGGCTGGCCGATCATCAACGAGCCCGACCGGGAGGTCGCGTACCTCACCCAATACCCGGTCCTCGCCCAAGCGGTCATCACCA
>DASVVF010000954.1:0-1516 GCA_036386695.1 Catenuloplanes sp.
CCGCCGCCGAAGTCGGGATCGCCGTGCCGGAGGTCATCGACCCGGACGCGCTGCGCGACGAGACGACCCGGGTGGTGGTCAAGGCCCGGATGCACGCACGCCCCGAACTGACCGGTTCCCCCGCGCGCATCGACACCAACATGGTCACCGGGCGCACCGCGGTGCGTCGCCGGGTCGCCGAGATCCGCGCCGTGGGTGGTGAGCCGCAGGTGCAGGCGTTCCACGACGGAACCCTGATCGCGTACTGCGCGGTGCGCGGGCACCAGGGGGCGCCGGTCGCCGAGAGCCTGCAGCAGGCGTCGCGGATCTGGCCGCCGCACGCCGGCGCCAGCTGCCGGGCCGTCACCCTGGCCATGGACGAGGACCTGGCCCGGCGCGCCGGCGCGCTGCTGAGCGCCCTGAACTGGTTCGGCCTGGCCGAACTGCAGTTCCTCGTCGGCACCGACGGGGTACCCCGACTGATCGACCTCAACGGCCGGTTCTACGGGTCCCTCGCGCTGGCCGTGGCCGCCGGGGCGAACCTACCGGCGATCTGGGCGCAGCTGGCAGTCGGCAATCCGATGCCGACACCGGTGCGGGCCCGCCCCGGTGTGCGTTACCAGTGGGGCACCGCCGACCTGCGCCGTGCCGTACGGGAGCGGCGCGGCGGCCTGCTCCCCGACCTGACCACCACGCTGGCCTACGCGATCGGCGCCACCCACAGCGTCGCCCAGCTGCGCGACCCACGGCCGGCGCTGAGCCGGCTCACCCGCACGGTGCACAACCGCCTGCGGCGCACGACACCGGCCGCGTCCGGCGGGTGACCGACCGCCGCCTCCGGTACGGTCACCACCCGGTACGGGGGTCCGGTCCCCTGTCGGACGCCGGCGCGGTGACGGCCGTCGACCCCGGATCAGCGGCCCGGTCGCCGGCGGGCGCGGGTCACGGCGGGGCGTCGGACAGGTGGCAGGTGTCGTTGTAGCGCACCAGCGTCGTGCCGGCGTCCGCGCCCAGTCGGATCTCGCTGACCGAGGTCGGTTCCAGCGCCATCCGGTGCACCGCCTCATACGGCACCCGCAGCGCGTCGAGGACCGAGAGTCGCACCGGGTAGAGGTGACTGACCAGCAGCACGGTGGCACCCGGATGCCGACCGGCGACGCGCTCGCGGACGCGGGCGACCCGGGCGGCCACCTGCTCGACGCTCTCCCCGCCGGGCGGCGGGTACCCCGGCCGCTGACGCCAGGCGGCCAACTCGCCGGGCCAGTCCCGGTGCACCTGCGCCACGGTCCGGGCCTCCCAGGCACCGAAGTCGACCTCGCGCAGGTCATCCTCGACGCCGACCGGTCGGTCCAGGGCGGCGGCCAGCGCCGCGGCGGTCTGCCGGGCCCGGCGCACCGGGCTGCTGAGCACCACGTCGACGCCGCCCCGCCGGCGCAACGCCGCCGCCAGCAGCGCCGCCTGCCGCTCGCCGACCTCGGAGAGCACCGGGTCGGCGCCGGTGCACCCACTGAACCGGCGCTGCGCGGTGTGCGCGGTG
>DASVVF010000955.1:0-15849 GCA_036386695.1 Catenuloplanes sp.
CACCTGCGGGTCGTCGAGCAGGCCGGCGAGCAGCGTCGGTAGCCGGGCCGGGCGCAGATCGGGTACGCCCAGCGCCACCAGTTCGTCGACGTGTGGCACCAGAGCGCGTTGCAGCCCGGCGTACGCGGTCAGCATCGGTTCCCACCGGTGCGGGTCTGGGCGCTCGGCCAGAGCTTCGCGCATGGTGGGCCCGGCGTCCGCGGTGAGCAGCCAGCCGCGCGCGGTGTCCACCGCGAGCGGGGTCAGCACCGCGTCGGGCGTCCACCCGGCCAGCGCTTCGACCAGCGCCGCCTCGTACCCCGATCCGGCGCTGTTGGCTTTGAACCACACCCGGTCGGTGGTGGTGGTCGCGCGGAACACCGCCGACCAGGGGCGGACCCGCACGGGGTCGAGCGCCCCGGTCAGCGTCCGGCCGGACCCGGCGAGCCGGTCCGTGGCCCACACCCGGACCTCGTCCTGCCAGGCGGGGTCGAGCCAGTTCCGGCGTGGGGTCGGGTCGATCGCCGCGGCGCCGTGCGCAGTCACCGGATCACGGTAACCCGGGGGGCAATGGATTAACGGCCGGCCTCCCGGGCATCCTCCGGCGGCGGTGCGGGTCAGCGAAGGGGTACATGATGGCGTTGCGGTTCGGGCTGTTCGGCACCGGTTACTGGGCCGCTGAGACGCACGGTGCGGTGCTCGCCACCCATCCCTCGGCGGAACTGGTCGGGGTGTGGGGTCGGGACCCGGCCAAGGCCCAGGCGCTCGCCGGGCGGTACGGCACCCGGGCGTACCACGATGTCGACGCCCTGATCGACGAGGCGGACGCGGTCGCGGTGGCGCTCCCGCCCGACGTGCAGGCCGACGTGGCCGCGCGGGCCGCCGACGCGGGGCGGCACCTCCTGCTGGACAAGCCGTTGGCCTTCAACACCGTGGCCGCCGACCGGGTGGTGGCGGCCGTCGCAGCGCGCGGGAGCGCGTCGGTGGTCTTCTTCACCGCCCGGTTCCGCCCGGCCACCGAGAAGTTCCTGGCGGCGACGGCGGCGCAGGCGGGTTGGCACGGGGCCCGGGCGGTGCGCTTCTCGGCGAACTTCACCCCGGGGAGCCCGTACGCCGGCTCGGCCTGGCGTCGCGAGCGCGGCGGTCTGTGGGACGTCGGTCCGCATGTGCTCTCCGTTCTGCTGCCGGTGTTGGGGCCGGTCGCCGAGGTGGTGGCGATGGCCGGTCCGCGCGGCACCACCCATGTGCTGCTGCGCCATACCGGCGGAGCGGTCAGCACGCTGGGGCTGAGCGTCGACGCCGCGCCGGCGGCGGTCGCGTCGCACGTGGTGTTCTTCGGCGAACCGGGCACCGTCGAGGTGCCGAACGACGATTGCACCGCCCGGGAGGCGTTCGGCGGGGCGGTCGACCAGCTCGCCCTGGCGGCGGCCGGAGGTCCGCCCCCGGTCTGCGACGTGCGCTTCGGCCGGGAGGTGGTGGCCGTGCTCGCCGCCGCGGAGCAGGCCCACCGCCTCGGCCGCTCGGTGCCGGTGACCCGAGCCTGACGCCGCCGGAACGGCCTGACCGTGGGCACAGCGGCCTGGAGGCGGGTGGTCAGTTGGCGCGTTGGGTGAGGTTGGCGGGTGCCCGGCTGAGGGCGCCGGCCAATGCGGTGGCCAGAGCGGGGGCCACCGCCACGGTGAGTAGCAGCGGCAGCCATGGGGGGTGCCAGTCGATGCCCACGTCGTGCGCGATGTAGCCGGCGGCCGGCAGCACTCCGGCCGCCGTACCCAGCAGCGTGCCGAGGCCGACGATCACCCCGGCCTGGACGGCGGCGATGGCCCGCCGGACCCGCGGGGTGGCGCCGGCGGCGACCATGGTGGTCAGGTCGCCGCGGGTTTCGCTGCCGCTCAGCCCGACCGCCACGGCGCTCGCGGCCACCGTGACCAGGCCGCTGATCGCGGCCAGCAGGAGGAACATCGGTCCGTGCGGCGAACCGTCCGCGGGGAGCGGGGCCAGCTCCAGCACCACCGGGTCGGCGGGCGGCGCCGTGGTGGTGGCCTGTGCCGCCAGCAGTACGGCGTTGGCCGCGGCCAGCTGGGTGTCGGTCGGGCGGCGACCCGGGTCGAGGACCACGCCGGCGGGGGTGGCGGGCAGGGCGAGTCGCCTCGCGGTCTCCGGGGTGACCAGGGCGGCGGCCAGGCCGGCGCGACCCGGACCGGGTACGGCCACCACCGCGCCCAGGGTGAACCGTGGGCCGGGGCCCGGGCGGAACAGCTGGGTCCGGTCCCCCACGGCCAGGGCGGGGTCGAACACCACCGCGCCACCGTCGCGCAGGGCCTGTGACTCGGCGGCGGTGGCGGGGCGCCCGAGGATCACCGCGAGCGCCGTCGGGTCGCCGACCGCCAGCGTTTCCGGTGCCCCCGACAGGAGCAGAGGCGCCGGGGCGGTGCCGTCGCTGACCGCCGGCAGCCGCCGCACCGGGCCGGTGCCGTCGCTGACCCAGCTGAGCGGAACGGCGGCGGTGGCCGACAGCGCCGCGGTGACCCGGCGCAGCCCGTCCGGACCCAGCACCGCGACCGCGCTCTGGGGCACCATCACCTGCACCTGTGCGGAAACCGGTGCCTGCGCTGATGGGCCCGTTACCCGGGGGTCGCGGGCGCCGGCGACCAGAATCACCGCGACGCTGCCGGCCACGGCGGCGGCCACGGCGGCGACGGCGGCACCGGTGCGCAGCCGGTGCCGGCCCGCCTGGCGCAACGCCAACCGTCCGGACAGCGGCAGCCGGCCACCCGCCCGCGCGGCCAGCCGGACCAACGCCGGCGCGCAGGCCAGCGCCCCGAGCAGCCCGGCCACCGCGCCGCCGGCCAGCAGCTCGATGCTGCCGTCGGGGTGCGCCGAGGTGCTGACCGCCACCACGCCGACGATCGCGACGGCACTACCGCCGAGCAGCCACAGCAGGTCCTGACGGCTACGCCCGACCACCGTGGACAGCTGCGCCCTGGTCGGCCGGCGGCCGGCCGCGCGGGCCGGTAACAGCGCGGCGAGCAGCCCCGCGACGACGGCGACGACCGCGATGGCGACAAGCTGTCGGGTGGGCACGGACACCGTCAGCAGCGGGTGGTCGGTGAGGCGTTCGATCGGTCCTTCGGCCAGCCGAAATGTCAGCAGCGCCAGCGTGCTTCCGACGGTCGCGGCCAGCACTCCCAGCAACAGGCCGCCGGCGAGGACGACCCGGCCCACCTGGCGGGCGGTCGCGCCGGCCGCGGCCACGATGGCCAGTTCCCGGCGCTGCCGCTGGGCACCGATGGCGAAGGTGGCGCCGACCAGCAGCACGACCTGCGCCCCGGCGAAGCCGCCGACCAGCGCGACGGCGGCGGTCTGCAGGGCCAGGTCCACGCCACTGAGGCCCATCGCGGAGCGCATGGTGTAGCTGAAGTCGCCGTGCCGGCCGCTGTCCGATGGCGGTTCCCAGCCGACTCCGGCGGGCAGGCCCACCAGCGTGTACCGCTCGCCTCCGCTGGACAGCGGGGCGTCCGGGGCGACGAACAGCGCCGGCTCACGCAGCGAACGGCCGCGGTTGATGATCCCCACGACGGTCAGCTGGCGCGGCGGTAGTCCGGCGGTGAGTTGGTCGCCCGGTCCGACCCGCAGGTGCCGTGCCGCGCTCCCGGTGACCGCCACCTCGGCCGGCCCGTGCGGGGCCCGGCCGCTCACCGGCACGTATCTCCCGAAGGTGAGCGGGTCACCGGCATGGGCGGCCTCGTACTCGGCGACCTGCCACCCGCCCGGCCCGTCGACCACGGTACGGCCGATGCGGTACGGCAGTGTCCGGCTGCCCGCCGGCAGCCTCGACAGGGCGTGGTCCATGGCGTCGCCGCCGAGGGCGACGTCGGCGCGGCCCAACTGATAATCAGCCTGCCGTTCGGTCGCGCCACCGACGTTCTCCCACGCCATGACGAGCAGCGTCGCGCCGAACACCGGTACGGTCAGCAGCGCCAGCGCCAGGGCGTTGCGGGCCCGGTGCCGCCAGGCGGCGCGTCGCGCGATGCGCAGGGCGCACCGCCAGGAGCCCCGGAACTCGGCACCGCTCATCGGACTCGTTCCAGCAACTCGTCGGCGGTCGACCGGGGGCCGGTGGAGTCGACCAGTCGGCCGTCGCGCAGGAAGATCACCCGGTCCGCCCAGCCGGCGTAGCGGGGTTCGTGGGTGACCAGCACGCCGGCCGCACCGGCGTCCACCCTGGCCCGGAGCACCGCCAGCACCGCCTCGCCGGTGCCGGAGTCCAGCGCGCCGGTGGGTTCGTCGGCGAGCACCAGGCGGCGCTGGCCGATCAGCGCCCGGGCGATGGCGACCCGCTGCTGCTGCCCGCCGGACAACTCGACGGGGAACCGGGGGGCCAGCGCCTCGATGCCCACCTCGGCCAGGGCGCTGATCGCCTCCCGGCGGGCCTGGCGCGCCGGGACCCCGGCCAACTCCCGGGGCAGGGCGACGTTCTCCGCCGCGGTCAGGTCGGTGACCAGGTTGAAGTTCTGGAACACGTACCCGATGCGGTCGCGGCGCAGCCGGGCGGTCGCGGTGGGGCCCAACGTGTCCAGCGCCACGCCTTCGACCTCGACCGCCCCCGAGTCTGCCCGGTCGAGACCGCCGGCGATGGCCAGCAGCGTGGACTTGCCGGACCCGGAGGGCCCCATGACCGCGACGAGTTCGCCCGCCACGACGTCGAAGCTGACGGCGTCGAGCGCGCGGACCTGTTCGTCGCCGGAATGGAACACCCGGCTGACGGCGCGGAAGCGCAGGATCGGGCCGGTCATCGGGCCGCCTCCGCCGCCGGCTGCTCGCCCGAGGGCCGACCGATGCCGGGCGGCTGGGCGGCGCGGGACGGCTGTGCGGCGGTGCCGGCGGGGCGGCGACGGGCCCGGCGCAGCACGGTGGCCTCCACGTGGTCCAGCCACCGCAGTTCGCCCTCCAACGCGAACACCAGGTTGTCGAGCAGCAGGAGCCAGGCGATGTCGTCGGTCCGGTCGGCGTGCCGACGCTGGCCGGTGAGGTCGCGCATCTGGCGCATCGACTCCGTGCGTTGCGCCTGCACCACCGCCGGCACGTCGACGCCGGGTGTGGTGGCGGCCATGGTTAGCTTGATCGCCAGCTCGCTGCGGGGCCGGTCGGTGTCGGTGACCGGGGTGGCGAACCAGTCGCTCAGGGCGGCCCGGCCGGCGTCGGTGATCGCGTAGGTGGCACGGCCCTCGTCGTTGGCGCCGATCGCGTCGATCATGCCGTCGCGGTGGAGCCGCTCCAGGGTGGTGTAGACCTGCCCGACGTTGAGCGCCCAGGTGCCGCCGGTGCGGGCGTCGAATTCGGTGCGCACCTGGTAGCCGTACTTCGGTCCGTCGATGAACAGCGCCAGGATCCCCCAGCGCACCCCGTTTCGTTGCATGGACGAAACCTTACTCGGTAAGTAGTTACCGAGTAAATAGGTGTCGGGTCGCGATCCGGGGGTATCCCGCCTGCCGTGAACAGATCACCGTCAATCGTGTTGCCGGGTCTGCTGCTCGGCGTCGGCCTCGGCGGCTTTGTCGACGGCATCGTGCTGCACCAGGTGCTGCAGTGGCATCACATGCTGTCGCACACCGAGCGTTACCCGACCACCACCCTCGCCGGGCTCCAGGGCAACACCGTGGCCGACGGGCTGTTCCACGCCTTCTCCTGGCTGGCCGTGGTCGGCGGGCTGCTGCTGCTCTGGCGGCGGCTGCGCGGCGGCGGCCGGGCCTGGTCG
Source organism: Catenuloplanes sp. (assembly GCA_036386695.1). Classification (GTDB taxonomy): domain Bacteria; phylum Actinomycetota; class Actinomycetes; order Mycobacteriales; family Micromonosporaceae; genus DASVVF01. Next base: position 5,735 of record DASVVF010000955.1, read on the forward strand.
AGGTGGAGCCTGATCGGGCTGATGCTGGCCGGCTGGGGATTGTTCAACCTGGTGGAGGGGATTGTCGACCACCACATCCTGCAGGTGCACCACGTCCGGGAGGGGCCCTACCGCGACTGGTACGACCTCGGCTTCCTCGCCCTCGGAGCGCTGCTCCTGCTGGCCGGCTGGGCGATCCACCGCAGCGGCCAGCGGTCGGTCGAACCGGCCGAGCGCCCGGTCACTCCGGTCGGGAGATGACCGCGGTCGCCAACTGGGTGACCGTTTCGGTCAGCGCGGTGAACGGCTTGCTGGCGTGAGCCGAGTACGGGTTGAACACGTGCAGCATCAGTTCGTTGATCCCGCCGACCAGGGCCAACGCCAGCTCGGGCGAGATCGGCCGGATCTCCGGTTCGCCCACGCTCGCCTCCTGGACCAGCTCGCACATCAACGCGGCGAACCGCGACTGGGTACGGGTCCGCAGCGCGAAGGCGCGCGGGCCGGCGACCTGGATCTCCAGCATCAGGGTGCGGTGCACCGGCGGCAGCGCGTCCAGCGCCGTGAGGTACGCCCGGGTCAGCGCGCCCACCCGGTCCCGCCACGGCAGTTGCGCGCCGGTCGCCCCGGCTGCGCGCAGCAGCTCCAGCAGTCGCTCCGAGGACTGCTGGTAGGTCGCCAACAGACAGTCCTCCTTGTCCGCGAAGTGCTCGTAGAACGTGCGCTTGGACACCCGGGCCGCCGCCACGATGTCGGCGATGGTGGCGGCCGCGTACCCCTTGTCGGCGACGACATCGAGAAAACCCTGCATGAGCCGGCGCCGCGGGGCGTCGTCCGGCTGGGTCGGTACGCCGCCGGACGCCCCGGTCGCCGCCGTCGCGGATGGTCCACTCATGGCCTTCCTCTCCCTGGTACCCGATGGTACCGTCCGACACGGCTGGTACACCGTGGTACCACCAGGGGGGTGCGGTAGGTGGGTGACACGACAACGCACGTACGGGTGGCCATCGTCGGAGCCGGCTTCGCCGGTATCGGGATGGCGATCCAACTGCGCCGGGCCGGCTTCGGGCCCGGCGACTTCGTCGTGCTCGAACGTGGCCCGGAGGTCGGCGGCACCTGGCGGGACAACACCTACCCGGGCTGCCGGTGCGACGTGCCGTCCCACCTGTACTCCTACTCCTTCGCGCCCAACCCCGGCTGGACCCGCTCCTTCGCCGACCAGAGCGAGATCTGGGCCTACCTGCGCGACTGCGTGGACCGCTTCGGTGTGCGCCCGCACCTGCGGGTGGGCACCGAGGTCCGGCGGGCCGCCTGGGACACCGGCAGCCGCCGGTGGCGCCTGGACACCTCCGCCGGGCCGCTGACCGCCGACGCGCTGGTCGCCGCCACCGGGCCGCTCAGCGAGCCGGCGTACCCGCGACTTCCGGACCTGGACGCCTTCGCCGGCACCACCTTCCACTCCGCCCGCTGGAACCACCGCCACGACCTGACCGGCCGGCGGGTCGCCGTCATCGGCACCGGCGCCTCGGCCGTGCAGTTCGTGCCCGCGATCCAGCCCAGGGTCGCCGCGTTGCACATCTACCAACGCACCGCCCCGTGGATCGTCCCCCGTCCCGACCGGGAGCTGTCCAGAGTGGAGCGTGGACTCTACCGGCGGGCGCCGGCCCTGCAGAAGCTGGCCCGCGGCCGCAGCTACCTGGCCCGGGAGGCGCTCGTGCCCACCTTCCGGCACCCCCGGCTGGCGGACCGGCTGACCCGACGGGTGGCTCTGCGGCACCTGCGCCGATCGGTGCCCGATCCCGCCCTGCGGGCGCGGCTCACCCCGGACTACACGATCGGCTGCAAGCGGGTGCTGCTCTCCGACGACTACCTGCCGGCCTTGACCCGGCCGCACGTCGAGCTGATCACCGACCCGATCGTCCAGGTCCGCCCGTACGGCATCGTGGCCGCCGACGGCACCACCCGGCTGGCCGACACCATCATCTTCGGGACCGGCTTCCACGTCACCGACATGGCCGTCGGGGACATCGTGCGGGGCGCCGACGGACGTCTCCTGACCGAGGTCTGGCAGGGCAGCCCGCAGGCGTACGCCGGCACCACCGTGACCGGCTTCCCCAACCTCTTCCTGCTTCTCGGCCCGAACACGGGCCTCGGACACAGTTCGGTGGTGCTCATGATCGAAGCCCAGCTCCGGCACGTCCTCGACGTCCTGCGGCTGTCCTACGACAACGGGAACGCCCCGTTGGCGCCGACCGCCGCCGCCCAACGGGCCTGGGTGTCCGAAGTGGACGAGAGCGCCCGGGGGACGGTGTGGACCGCCGGGGGCTGCCGTAGCTGGTACCTGGACAGCACCGGACGCAACTCGACGCTCTGGCCGCGCAGCGTCACCGCGTTCCGACACCGGATGTCGCGGTTCCGGCCGCACGACTACGAGGTGCCCGCCCACGACAGCGCCCCGAGCCCGGCGGCGGCGGCATGAGCGGGCGCAGCGGGGCGGCCGCATGAGCGGGCCGACGGCCGGGGTCCGGCAGCCGCCGATGAGTCTGGCCGGTCGGGTCGTGCTGATCACCGGGGCCGCCCGCGGCATCGGCGCGCAGACCGCCCGGCTGGCCGCCGCCCGCGGCGCCATGGTGGCGCTGGCCGGGCTGGAGCCCGAACTGCTCCGCGCGGTGGCCGACGAGGTCGGCGGCATCGCGTTCGAGTGCGACGTGACCGACCAGGCGGCCGTCGACCGGGCGGTGCGGGGCACCGTCGACGCGTACGGCGGGATCGACGTTGTGGTGGCCAACGCCGGTATCGCCAACAACGGCACGGTGGCCGTCAGCCCACCCGACGCGCTGGTCCGCACGGTCGAGGTCAACCTCATCGGGGTGATCCGGACCGTCTCCGCCGCCCTGCCGCACGTCATCGAGCGGCGCGGATACCTGCTGCTGGTCTCATCGGCCGCCGCGTTCACCGTGCTGCCCGGGATGGCGGCGTACTGCGCGTCGAAGGCGGGTGTCGAGCAGTTCGGCAACGCGTTGCGCCTGGAGGTCGGCCACCACGGTGTCCGGGTCGGCACGGCGCACATGACCTGGGTCGACACCGATCTGGTCCGGGACATCAAGACCGATCTACCGGACTTCGCCGAGGCCCTGGACCGGCTGCCCGGTCCGCTCGGGGCGTACACGTCGGTGTCGGAGTGCGCGGCGGCGTTCGTGCGCGGCATCGAGCGGCGGAGCCGCCGGATCTACGTACCGCGCTCGCTGGCCGTGGTTCAGGCGCTGCGGTCGGTCCTGCTCGGTCCGCTCGGCGACCTGGCCCTGCGGCGTTCGGCGGCCCGGTCCGTGCCCCAACTGGAGGACCGGGTGCGCGCCCTGGGCCGCAGCTTCGGCAGCACCAGCGCCGAGTCGACCGGCGGCGCCGGGGCGGCGGGCGGCGCCGGGCTACCGGGCGGTGCCGGGGCGGCGGGCGACCGGGCCTGATCGGTCGCCCGGACCGGGGGCGGGGCTCACCGGCACGGGGCTCAGGGTTGGCGGGACAGGGCCAGCCACTGGTGTGCGGTCACGTCGACGCCGGCGGAAACGAGCAGCCGGTCGATGACGCCGTCGGCCGCGGCGGTGAGGTCCCACAGGGCGCCGCCGGGTAGCCGGACCCGGGCCAGCGGTTGCCCGGCCGGGTACCGGTCGCCCGGTTCGACGAACCAGCGCAGCAGCCGGGCGCTCCCGCCGGGCACCGCGAACCCCAGCGGCAGCGTACGGCCGGGCGCGACGGTGGCCGGCACCATCCGGGCGCCGCTGTAGGTCAGCCAATGGGCGGCGCCGCGCACGGTGGCCAGTTCGGGCTCCTCGGCCCGGCGCAGCGGGCGGCCCAGCGACCGGGCCAGGGTGTCGGTTACCGCCGGCATCCGGGAACCGCCGCCGACCAGCAGGACGGTGTTGATCCGCTCGACCGGGACGCCGAGGCGGTCCAGCAGCTCGCGGCAACAGGCCACCGTGCGGTCGAGCACCGGCGCGGCGAGGGCGGCGAGTTCGTCGCGGGTCATCCGGTACGCCGGGGTGGTGGGCATGAGGAAGTCCTCGACCATCGGCGCGTCGCTGAGCTGGTGCTTGATCCGTTGCGCGAACTCGTTGACGGCCATGGTGAGCCGCAGCGTGGCCGGCGAGGCGGTGGGGGCGGGTGTGTCCGGACCCGCCGGTGGGCGGGTCGCCCCGGCGCCGGCGACCAGCGGGTCGAGCCACTGCCGGCCGTCCGCGGCGATCCGGCTGGCCAGCAGCGCGTCGATGTGCCGACCGCCGCAGTTGTCCACAGCGTTGTGGCCGAGCACCTCGGGCGCCGTCGCCCCGATGCGCATGAGCGCGGTGTCGAAGGTCCCGCCACCCAGGTCGTACAGCAGCACCAGGTCGCCCTGGTGGAAGCCGGCGCCGGTCAGCGGCGCGAAGGCCGCCGCGACGGGTTCGGGCAGCAGCTCCACGGTGGTGAACCCGGCCGCCTCCGCGGCGGCGATCATCCAGGCCCGGCGGGGGTCGCCGGTGGCGTAGCTGGCCGGCACGGTCACCACCGCCCGGATGACCGGGCCCTCGTGCAGCCGCTCCGCCTCGGCGCGCAGGGTCGCCAGGACGGCCGCCATCTGCTCCACCGGCCGGAATCGGCGGGCGCCCAGCTGGACGGCGGTGTCCTGGGACAGGTTGCTCTTGAAGTCCTCGCCGTAACCGGCCGGGTCGGCCCGTTTCTTGCGTTCGGCCAGGGTGCCGACGAGCATCTGCTGGCCGTCCCAGTAGACGGCTGACGGCCAGGCGTACGCGCCGCTGACCGGTTCCGGCAGCATCCGGGTCTCGCCGCCGGCGACGAGGACGGCCGACGTGGAACTGGTTCCCACGTCGATGACCAGCACCGCTGGCAGGTCAGATGTCCCAGACATGCACCTGGCTCCGTTCCGCGCGTTCCCGACCGGGCGGCAGTTCCCAGGTGACGAGCAGCTGGCGGCCGTCGGCGCTGAACGCGGTGCCGCCGCGGGCGTCCGGCGGGCCGCTGGCCCGGAACAGCTCCTGGCCGCTGCCCACGTCGGACAGCAGCAGCTCGTGGTCGGTGATCCGGGACCGTAGGGCCCCGTCGGGACTGAGCGCCTCCGGCCGGAAGCCGTCGGCGCCGCTGCGGTCGGCGTACCCGGGGTGCCGCCGCTGCCAACCCTCGTCGGTGATCTTCTCAACCCGGGCGCCGGTGCGCAGGTCCCAGAGGGTCACCGCGGACCGGCGATAGCGGCCGACCGGCACCTTGCCCTCCGCCTCGGCGGCCAGTCGCCATTCGGCCTCGTTGACCCGGACCGCGGAAGCGCCGGACGGGTCCCGGAACCGCGCGGTGAGCTTGCCGGTTTCCACGTCCCACACCGCGAAGCCACCGTCGTCGTCCCAGGCCACCAGGGCGGGCCGGCCGTCCGGGTCGACGAAGATGCGGGCGCCGAGCGGGGTGCCGGTGCCCAGGTCGGGGCGGAACTCCCCGAGTGGTCCGCCGTCGCCGACCGCGTGCGAGCGGACGTACCGGCCGACCGCGTCGCATTCGACCAGCACCTGCCGATCCGCGGTGAGCAGCCAACTGCCGGGCGCGACGAGGCGGCGGCGCGGCGTGGGTGGGTCCTCGGCCATCGCGGCGCGGTCCCGGGCGGCGGCGATGACCAGGGTCGGCCCGACCAGGTCACCGACAGATGCCCGGTGCTCCAGCACGGTGCCGGCCAGGGGGGCGGTGAGAGCGAAGATGCGTTCGTCACCGACGCGCACCTCGGCCAGCACGCTGCCCTCTTCGTACCCTTCGCCCGCACCGACGACCCAGCGCAGCAGTCTGGCCTGGCCGCCGGGGATCTCCCAGGTGACCGGCTCGACGCGCCAGCCGGGCGGGTCCGCCGGCACGGTGCGGTCGGGGGCACCGGCCGCCCAGTGGGCCGCCCCGCGCACCACGGCCAGTTGGGGTTCGGCCGAACGACGCCCCGGAGGTCCCAGTCCCTCGCGCAGAGCCGGCACCACCATGGACAGCCGGGCCGCTCCGCCGGCGAGCACCACGGCGGCCAGGTCGGCCGGGGTGGCCCCGGCCGCGGTCAGCACGTGGTGGCAGCTGGCGACCAGGTCGCGGACGCCCGGGTCGGCGAAGGCCTGCAGCCATTCCCGGGTCAGCCGGTACGGCGGGGTGATCGGGGTCAGGTGGTCCTCCACCTCCTCGGCGTCGCTGAGCTGGTGCTTGAGGCGGCGGGTGAAGTCGATGGCCTCGTAGTAGGCGCGCAGGCCGGCGTCGCCGGGGGAGGCCAGCAGCGGTTCCAGCCAGGCGCGCCCCTCCGCCCGCAGGTCGTTGATCAGGAGTGCGTCGAGGTCCCGCCCGGCGGTGCCGGTCTCCTGGGCGAGCTGGGCGGGGTGCTGGCCGTGGACCCGTACCAGGGCGGCGGTCCAGGTGGCACCGAGGTCGCAGACGAGCACCAGGTCGCCGTCGGTGAGCCCGGCGCCGGTCTGCGGGTCGAGCGCGGCGGCGACCACGTCGTTGATCAGTTCCACATCGGTGAAGCCGGCCGCCCCGCCGACCCCGATCAGGACGTCGCGTCGGGCGTCGGGCACCGGGTAGCCGGCGGGTACGACGAGCAACAGCCGGGTGACCGGCCCGCCGTGGCTGCGCCGGGCCTCCCCGGCCAGCGCGGCGAGGTACGCGGTCAGCGCCTCGGCGCCGGTGACCTCCCGCTGGTCCAGCCACATCGCCGCCCCGGCGTCGATCGCCCGCCGGGGTCCGTCGATGTAGCGGCGCGGGATGGAGCGCTTACGCCGCTCGGCGGCGGTGCCGACCAGGAAGGTGTCACCGTCGAGGCAGACCGACGACGGCCAGAGGACGGAACCGGTCTGCGGCTCGCGCAGCGGGGTGCCGTGCCCGTCGATGATGAGCGTCGCGGCGGTCGCGGACGTGCCGAGATCGACGACCAGGACGGGCTCGGTCATCGGCGTTCCCCCGTGTCGATGGGCGGCGGGTCGGGTACCGGGGCGCTGCGGCCCCGGGACAGTGTCCGCTTGCCACCGCCGTGCGTCCAGCGCGGGTGAGCCACGTTCACGTGGTCGTTACGCCCACGCCGGCCAAATGGGTGCGGGTCGGACCCATCCGTGACGGACGCCACGCCGAATCACCTGCGTGTCCGGTCGTGTGCGGGACGGAAGGCTGGTGCCATGACAGAAACCGGCGGCGTGTCGCGCCGAACCGACCATCTCAGCGCGGTCCCCGACCCCGACGCCTCCGGCGCGGACAAGCCGGTGGACGCCGAGACCCTGCTGCGCGCGGTGGCGCGCGGTGACGAGGGTGCGTTCACCAAGCTCTATGACCTGGTGGCACCCCGGGTCTACGGGTTGGCCCGTCGGGTGCTGCGGGACCCGGCGCAGGCCGAGGAGGTCGCCCAGGAGGTGTTGTTGGAGGTGTGGCGCACCGCCAGCCGGTTCGACCCGGCGCGTGGCTCCGCGACCGCCTGGGTGTTCACCATCGCCCACCGCCGGGCGGTGGACCGGGTGCGGTCCGAGCAGGCCAGCGCCGACCGGATCAGCAAGGTGGCCGCCGCCTCGGTGGACACCCCGTACGACGAGGTGGTGGACGAGGCCACCGGGCGGCTGGAGCAGCAGCAGGTGCGGCGCTGCCTGAAGGGGCTGACCGGGTTGCAGCGCGAGGCGCTGACCCTGGCCTACTACGGTGGCCACACCTACGCGGAGGTCGCCGGCCTGCTCGAGACCCCCCTTCCGACCATCAAGACCCGCATGCGCGACGGCCTCATCCGGCTGCGCGACTGCCTGGGAGTGGAGGTGGCAGCCCGATGAGCACCGACATCCACGCGCTGGCCGGCGCGTACGTGCTGGACGCGGTCAGCGACATCGAGCGGGCCGCGTTCACCCGGCACCTGGCCGAATGCCCGTCCTGCGCCGCCGAGGTGGACGAGTTGCGGGAGGCGGCCGCCCGGCTCGCCGACAGCACCTGGTCGGTTCCCTCGCCCCGGCTGCGGACCCGGGTGCTGGAGGAGGTGGGGCGGACCCGCCAGTTGCCGCCCGGCGGTGCGCTTCCCGAGCGCGACGCCACGGCGGCGGTGTCCCGCTGGCGGCGGGTGACCGCGGTCGCGGCCGCCGCCTGCATCCTGGCCACCGGCGCCGGCGCGGCCACGTACGCCCTGCAGGAGCAGCGGCTCAACGACCAGCGGGCGCTCGCCGCCGCGCTGCGCGCCGAGAACGAGCGGGTCAAGGCGGTGCTCGCCGCCCCGGACGTGCGGGTGAAGACGACGGAGCTGCTCGGCGGTGGCCAGCTGATCCTGTACGTCTCGCCCAGTCACGACGCCGGGGTGGCGGTGCTGGCCGGCGCCGTCTCACCGGGGGCGAACCGCGCCTACCAGCTCTGGATGATGGACGCGGCCAACCACGCCTTCGACCGGGGGGTGCTGCCGGCCGGGACGGCGCGCGCCACCAGGCTGGTCACGGGGGTGCGCGGGATGGAGAGCTTCGGGGTGACGGTGGAACCGCCGACCGGCTCGCCCACGCCGAACCTGAACACGGCCACGACAATTCTGCTGGCCTGACCCATCCGCACTGGGCATCTGCTCCGAATCCCTGATGAGTCACCGCGAAAACGGTGAAAGGAACAAATCAGGGAGGAGACCAGATGGCCCCGCGAACACTGTTGAGTGTGGTAGCCCACCACCGCCCCAACAGCATCGCGGCGTTCGCGTTCGGGGCCGTCTTCGTCGCCGCCGGGCTCGGCGGGTTCGGCGTCTCCGTCGGGCACCACGCCGTCGGCCCGGCCGGCGGGCTGCTGCTCGGCGTCTTCCAGGTCAACGTGCTGCACAACATGGTGCACGTGGTGGTCGGCGCGGTCATGATCGCGGCCGGCATCGTCGGCAGCCGGTCGGCCAAGGCGGTCAACGCCGCCCTGGGGCTGGGGTACCTGGCGCTGTTCGTCATCGGGCTGTTTCTCGTCGGCTCGAGCGCCAACGTCATCGCGCTCAACGGCGCCGACAACGCGCTGCACCTGGTGCTCGGCGCGGCGCTGACCGCGATCGGCATGGTCGCCGACCGCGACCTGCGCTGAAAAAAGTTTCCGCGGAGACCCATCCGCTCAGCAGTTAGCACCGAATCATCATTGTCCATCCGTTTTCGAAGGGAATTATCCTGATGCGTACCACTAAGTTCGCCGCCTTCGGCGCGGCTGCGCTGTTCGCCCTCTCGCTGACCGCCTGCGGCGGCACCGAGACCCCCGCGGCCACCACCCCGGCCGCCCCGGCCGCCGCTCCCACCACCCCGGCGGCCAGCCCCAGCGCCGTGACGGCGCAGGCCGAGTTCGGCGCCGCGTGTTCCGCCGTACCGACCGACGCGTCCAACCCGGGCAGCTTCGACGCGATGTCCAAGGAGCCGGTGGCCACCGCCGCCTCCGGCAACCCGCTGCTGAGCACCCTGGTCACCGCCGTCAAGAAGGCGAACCTGGTCGACACCCTGAACACCGCGCCGGCGATCACGGTCTTCGCCCCGGTCAACGACGCCTTCGGCAAGATCCCGAAGGGTGACCTGGACAAGGTCCTCGCCGACAACAAGACCCTGACCAGCGTCCTGACCTACCACGTGGTGCAGGGCAAGATCGCTCCGGAGCAGCTGGCCGGCACCCACAAGACCCTGCAGGGCGGCGAGGTCACCGTGGCCGGCAGCGGCAGCGACTACAAGGTGAACGGCGAATCCATGGTGATCTGCGGCAACGTGCAGACCGCGAACGCGACCGTCTACCTCCTCGACACCGTGCTGATGCCGAAGAGCTGACCTCGATCCTCTCCCCCCGGACCCGCGTGACCAGGAACCTCCTGATCACGCGGGTCTCCTGTCCCGGCGAAGGAGTTCCGATGCGACGTCACCTCACCCCGGCGCTGGCCGGCCTGCTCGCGGCGGCCGCCGGGGTGTCGGTCGCCGAACTGCTCGCCTCGGCCACCCGCCCGGCCAGCGGCCCGCTGGTCGCCGTCGGCGCCGCGGTCATCGACGCCACCCCGACCCCGGTGAAGGAATTCGCCGTCCGCACCTTCGGCACCTACGACAAGCCGCTGCTGCTGGGCGGGATCGGCCTGGCCCTGGCGATCTTCACCGCCGGGGTGGGAGTGCTCGGCTACCGGCGCCGCCGGTACGCGG
>DASVVF010000956.1:0-3180 GCA_036386695.1 Catenuloplanes sp.
CGGCCAGCCGTGGCTGCGCGCCCTGCTCGACGGCTCGCTGACGGCCGCGACCCTGCTGAGCCCGGTGTGCCGCGGCGATGAGGTGGTCGACTTCCACTTCGCGCAGGTCAACGAGCCCGCTGCCGGGCCGGCCCGGTCCCGCGGACTGCAGCTGTCCGGTTCGACCGTGCTGACCACCATGCCGGAGCCCGGCGCCCGGGTGCTGGTGCCGCTGTTCCGGGCGGTCCTGGGCGACGGCGTCACCCGGGAACTGCCCGACGTCGCCGTGCCGGCGGCCGGTGGCCGCTGCACGCTGCGGGCCGCCCGGCTGGGCGCGCACGTCTTCGCCACCTGGCGGCCACGCGCCGTCGGGGAGTTGCTCTACGACGACCTGGTGGCCACCGGACGCCGACACCGGGTGGCGCCGTTCCGCTGGTACCTGGACACCGGTGAGCTGATCGCCACGCCGGTGCTGGCCGAGCTGTTGAACACCCCGGCCGAGCCGGCGCCGACGGTGCGCACGGTGCTGCGGGCAGTGGACCCGGCCCGCCGCTCCGGGCTGCGTGCCGCCGCGTTCGCCACCGCCCGGCACGGGCGGCCGTTGGACGTCACCGTCGACACCGTGCGTGGTCGCTGGTTGCGGATCACCGCCGAGCGGGTGGTCACCGAGGGTCCCCTGGTGACGGTGCGGGGGTGGGCGCAGGACGTCACCGAGCTGCGGGCGGCCCGGTCCCGGGAACACCGCCAGGCCGAGGCCCGCGCGGCGCACCGCAGCCGGCAGGCCGCCACGGAACCCGAAGGCTAGAACACGTTTCGTCCCCCGCTTTCGCGGTTACCCGCCTCTGACGGGCTGCCCCCCGTGTCCGCTGTCCTGGAGGTACCCACCATGCGCGTCGGTCTCGTCTGCGCTCACGCAAGCCTGCCGCCCACGTCCGTCGACCCGATCGCCGGCACCCACCACCACGTCACGCGGGTGGCTGCGGAGCTGACCGCGCGGGGCCACGACGTACGCCTCTACGAGCGGCCGGAGCGGCCCGGACTGCCCCCCGCGACGACCGATCCCGCCGGGTACCGCCTGGAACACCTGCCGGTCGAGGGCGTCACCTCGGCCGGTACGAGGGCCACCCCGCCCGGCAACAAGCTGGTCGCCCAGGTCTCCGCGCTCGGCCGCTGGCTGGCTGACCGGTGGTCGTCGGAGTGGACCCCGGACGTCGTGCACGGCCACTTCTGGGTCGGTGGGCTCGCCGCGGCCACCGCCGTACGCAGCACCGCCATCCCGGTGGTGCAGACCTTCCACTCGCTGGCCGCCGCGCAGCAGCGTCACCTGGGCCGGGCGTACACCGGCCCGGGGGAGCGGGCGATCCTGGAGCGGGCGCTCAGCCGGGCGGTTGACGTCGCCGTCGCCCAGTCCTCGGACGAGGTCGACGAGCTCACCCGGATGGGGCTGCCGCGGGCATCGGTGACGATCGTGCCGCCGGGCGTCGACACCACCGTCTTCACCCCGGAGGGGGAGCGGCAGCCGGGTAACGCGGGGCAGCCGCGGCTGTTGTCGGTCGGGCTGCACCCGGGCCACGGCCAGGACGACGTGATCCGCGCGTTGCGCCTGGTGACGGACGCCGAACTGGTCATCATCGCGGGATCCACCGACGGCACCGACGAGCGCCGCCGGCTGACCGAGCTGGCGGCGCGGGTCGGCGTGGCGGACCGGGTGCGCTTCGTCGGGCCGGTCGGCCAGGACGAACTACCGGCCTGGTACCGCTCGGCGCGGGTGGTGGCGTGCACCCCGCGTTGGTCGCCGGCGGGCAACATCCCGTTGGAGGCGATGGCCTGCGGGGTGCCGGTGGTGGGTTACGAGCACGGCGGCATCGCCGAGAGTGTGGTGGACGGGGTCACCGGGCGGCTGGTCGCACCCGGTGATGTCCGGGCGCTGGCGGCCGGCCTGCGCCGGCTGATGAGCGACGGGACCGAACACTTCGCGTTCGCCAACGCGGCCGTCGACCGGGTCCGCTGCCGCTACACCTGGGACCGTACGGCGGCGGGGCTGGAGCGCACCTACGAGCGCGCGCTGGACCGCCGGCGTCCCGCCGCCGGCCCGGGCGGGGAAGCCACCGACCCCGCGGAACCCACGCCCGCCGAGGCCTGAGCCACCTCCGAGCCGCTGAGCCCGATTCACGCGCAGCCGCTGAGCCGGATCCCCGCGCGCAGCCGCTGAGCGCGATCCCCGCGCGCAGCCGCTGAGCCGCGATCCCGCGCGCGCCGGCGCCGGTTGACTGGGCCGGCGGTCGCGTTCAGTGGTGGGTGGCCGGGTAGGGGTTGGCCCCGCCCGCGACCCGTGGCGCCGCCCGGCCGCCACCGGGTCCCTCGTGATCGACCTGCGGTTCGGCGTAGCGGGTCAGGCCGATCACCGCCGCCAACGTCACCAGGAAACCCACCGCGGCCAGCCACTCGCGGCCGGGCATGATGCGGTCGCCGAGCAGCAGCAGGCCGACGATCGCCGCCGGCACCGCACCGGCGGCGTCCATCGCCGCCACCGCCGCGGTGGTGGAGCCGCGCTGCATCGCCAACCCCAGCAGCAGCTGCCCGACCAGGGAATGCGCGATCAGCAGGTAGAGCAGCGGGTGGGTGAAGAACTCGGCGGAGGTGTGCACCGAGGCCAGCGGCCGGGCGGCGACCGCCGCCGCGGAGAACGCCAGCCCGGCCAGCGAGCCCAACGCCACGGACCCGGGCGCGCCGCGCAGCCGGACCGCGAAGAACCCCACCACCCCGATCACCAGCAGCGCCACCCCGAGCGAGATCACCCCGGCCAGCCCGAGCTGACGCGACGGGGCCGGCTGCGCCGCGAGGACCAGCCCGGTGATGCCGGCGAACAGCAGCACCAGCAGGCCGACCTCGGCGGCCGGCAACTTCCACTTGAGCACCACCACGCCCAGCAGGGCGGTCACCCCCAGGCCGGCGGCGACACTGGCCTGCACGAGGAACAGCGGCAGGTCCTTGCGGGCCAGGAAGGCGAACACGAAGCCCAGCATCTGGCAGCTGAGTCCCACCAGGTAGGTGCGGTGCACCGCCAACCGCAGCAGCAGGCCGGGGTCGAAGGTGTGGTGCACGGTGGTGCGGGCCGCCGCGACCGACTGCAACAGGTTGGCGACACCGTACGCGGCGATCATCGCTGCGAGGAAGTACCAGCCCGGGGACACCACTCGG
>DASVVF010000957.1:0-3994 GCA_036386695.1 Catenuloplanes sp.
CGCGTCCTACGCACCATCCTCAACGAATACCGCCGCCACCGAACCCAACACCGCACCACCACCACCAACCACCCCACCGCCGCCGCCCACCGCACCACCCCGGCCCACCACGCCCCGGCCCCCGCGGGCGTCACCGACAACCGAGCCGTGGCCCCCGTGGTGGCGGCGGCTCCGGTGGCCCGGATGGCTCCGGTCGTCACGTTCCCCCGCGCCGGCCGGTACGCCGCCGTCGAGTCGCTGCTGACCGCCGCCCCGCACCTGCGCGCCGGCACGCCGGCCGGCGCCCGCGCCAAACACGTCCGCAGCAGCCGGACGGTGCGCGGCGCCCACCGGCACCCGAGGGCCCCCGCCCCCGGGCCGGCCCAGCGCCCCACCACCCAGCTGCCCTCGGCTGCCGAGCAGGCCGACGAACGCCCCTGAACCCGGCCAACGCGCAAACACCACACCCTGGACGGCCGACGGCGGCGGTCCAGGGTGTGGTGGTCGGCGTGGAAGGGTGGGTGGTCGGCGGTGGAACGGTGGGGTGGTCGGCGGTGGAACACAGCACGGGGGCACGGTCCACCGCTGACCCCGGGTCACCGGTCAGGCCGCGGTTCGTCCAGGCCGACCGGGTTGTTCGTCGGACGCGCCGTGCCGGTCAGTCCTCGGTGGTCGGCGTTGCCTGGGCCGCTGTACCGCGGATGCGGCGGAGCCAACCCTGGGCGGTGTGGCGGGGGACGCCGTAGTGGTCCGCGATCGCCGCGGTGCTGCCGGTCTGGCGGTACACAGTGGGAAGGTCCTCCGGCATGCGCCGGTACACCCGCCCGCCGCTGCCGCCGACGGCCGTCTTCTTGGCCGAGGCGTTCCGGGCGGCCTTCCCCGCCGTGGTGCTGCCGGCCTTGGTGCTGGCGGCCTTGGTGCTGGCGGCCTTCGTGGTGGCAGCCTTGGTGGTGGCGGCGGCCTTGGTAGTGGTGGCGGCGGCCTTGGTACGGGCAGCCCTGGGCGTCGTGCCGGCCTTCGGTGTGCGGCGCCCGCGTTCCCGCGGTGCCGGTGCCGGTGCCGGTGCCGGTGCGGCCTCGGGCTCGGCAGCGGCGGGAGTCGTCCGGGGGCGTCGGCGCGGCTTCGGTACGACCGCGGCGGCGGGGGCGGTCGGTGCGGTGTCCCCGGCGGCAGCGGCCGCGGTGTCCCCGGTGGCGGTCGGTGTGGTGTCCCCGGCGGCAGTCGACGTGGTGCCCTCAGTGCCACCAGGTGCGGTGTCCTGCTCCTCGTCGGCGTCAGCTGACGAGGATGGGGTGGTAGGCGACTGGGTGGGGGCGGTAGGTGACGCGTCGGAGGTGTCGGACACCTCCGGTTCGGCCACGACCGGGTTCTCCACCGGCGTGGCGGCGATCTGCGCCGGCGCCGCGGGAGTGGCGATCGCCCGCAGGAGGAGGCTGAAGTCGACCGTGGGCATCTGCCCTCCGGCCAGGCCACCGGGGGCACGCAGGTGCACATCGGTGATGAGCACCTCGTCACCGGACGTGTCCACGACCAGGGTGGTGGTGTGACCGCTGTCGTCGTTCGGCGCGATGGTGATGGTGTACGAATTCACGGGCGGGTCCTTCGGGTTCAGCGTCACAGCTGTGTGGGTGGCCTGACCCCGACAGGCAACCACATCACGGCGGAACCGACGCGTATGTGGAGATCGCAATGTATCGCGTTCCGCGCGGTCGCCGCCAGCGGAGACCCACCGCGCCGCGGTTTGCCGGCGAATCGCGCTGCCCGCACCGGGCGGATCGCCAACCCGCGGCCCGGTGTGCGAGCACGGAACCGGCCCGGGACCGGACACTCCAACCAGGACCCGACGGTGCCGCCGGGTCGATCTCAGCGGGGCGCCTGCGGCGAAGCGACGAGCAGATGGTAGGCCTGCGCGCCCTCGCCGACCCGTCGGTCCTCGATCACCCGCAGGCCGGCCCGGGCGAGGTCGGCGACGACCTCCTCGACGGGACGCAGCCGGAACCCGTGCGAGGTGACGGGCATCCCGGCCATCGCCACCGGGTCGGCGAGGCCGACGACCATCCGCGCGGTGGGTTTGAGGATCCGCCGGAATTCCGCGAAAGCGGGGTCCAGCTCCGCCAGGAAGTAGATGGTGTTGAGCGTGATCGCGCCGTCCAGAACCCCGTCCGGCAGTGGCAGCCGTTCCAGCGACCCTTGCTGAAGGTGCAGTCGGCCGGAGCTGAGCTCGGGTTCGAATCGCCGCGCCGCCGCGGCCAGCATCGTGGCTGAGCGGTCCACCCCGTGCACCCGACCGCCGGGGGTGGCCCGGTCAAGGAGGAGGCGCAGGCCGATGCCACCACCGAAGCCGAGGTCCGCGAGGTTCGCCCCCGGCACCGGATCCAACGCCTCAACGGCGGCGGCGATGTTCCTGGCGTTACGCCGGTTCAACAGCCGCCCCACCAGCCGGCCCAACACACCCCGGGGGTGGCCCAGCTGCCCGGCCAGCACCCGCAACCCACGACCACGAACAGTGCCCATGCCGCGGAGTCTAGGGGCGGGCCGCCGGCCGGCGGAGGGATACCGGCGCGGCGAGTGGGCATGAGAGTGGTGTCCGCGCCGTCGGTGCGACGCGACGGACATCGAGGGTCAGGGAGGCGCATCGCATGAAGGCAGTCACATGGCAGGGCACGCAGAAGGTATCGGTGGAGACGGTCGCGGATCCGCGGATCCAACAGCCGACCGATGCGATCGTACGGATGACGTCGACCGCCATCTGCGGCTCCGACCTGCACTTGTACGACGTGCTGGGGATGTATCTCGACCCTGGTGACATCCTCGGTCACGAGCCGATGGGGATCGTGGAGGAGGTCGGCCCCGAGGTGACCCACATCCGGCCCGGCGACCGGGTGGTCATCCCGTTCAACATCTCCTGCGGGCACTGCTGGATGTGCACCCGCGGCTTCTTCGCCCAGTGTGAGACCACCCAGGTCACCGACCAGGGCACCGGCGCGGCGCTGTTCGGCTACACCAAGCTGTACGGTCAGGTGCCCGGCGCCCAGGCCGAGTACCTGCGGGTACCGCAGGCCCAGTTCGGCCCGATCAAGGTGCCCGACGGCCACCCGGACGAGCGGTTCCTGTTCCTGTCCGATGTGCTGACCACCTCGTGGCAGGCGGTCCGCTACGCCGACGTCGAGGCGGGCAGCACCTGCGCCGTCATCGGCCTGGGCCCGATCGGGCAGATGAGTGCCCGCATCGCCCGGTACCTCGGCGCGGAACGGGTGATCGCCGTGGACAGCGTGCCCGAGCGGCTGGAGATGGCCCGCCGGCACGGCATCGAGGTGATCGACACCCGGGACTGCGACGACGTTCCGGCCGCGATCATGGACCTGACCGACGGGCGCGGCGCGGACGGCGTCGTCGAGGCGGTCGGCATGGAGGCCCACGGCACGCCGGTGCAGGAGTTCGCGCAGAAGGCCGCCGGTAAACTGCCCGGCCCGCTGGCCCGGGCGGCGACCGAGCGGATCGGTGTCGACCGGATGGCGGCACTGCACACCGCGTTCGGCAGCGTCCGCCGGGCCGGCACCATCTCCATCATCGGGGTGTACGGCGGGCAGGCCGACCCGTTCCCGATGATGGAACTGTTCGACAAGGGTGTGACGATCCGGATGGGACAGGCCCACGTGAAGCGGTGGGTCGACGAGGTGATGCCGGCGCTGACCGGCGACGGGGACCCGCTGGGCACCGGGGACCTGACCACGCACCGGCTGCCGCTCGACGACGCGCCGCAGGCGTACGAGATCTTCAAGAACAAGCAGGACGGCTGCATCAAGGTCGTACTCAAGCCCTGACCCGGGCCGGCCGGGGAGGTGGCGGCCGCCCCCGGCGCACCGGTGTGGCGAGGATGACAACCGCGCCGGACCGGTTTCCGCCGCCGGGTTACCGGGCACGTCGCGACGGTGATCAACGAAGTGACACCGGCCGAGGGGACGTCTACAGAGGACACGGCGCGGACGGCGTCGTCGAGGCGGTCGGCATGGAG
>DASVVF010000958.1:0-2671 GCA_036386695.1 Catenuloplanes sp.
CACCCGGTGTCGACGGGGTCGGGGTGCGGTCAGGCCCGGGGACGATCCTGGGTGGTGGTGTCGGGGCCGTCGAACTCGATCGCTTCCTTGCGGACCTCGCCGGTGACGGTCTCCTGCTCGGTGACGGTCTCCTTGCCGAGGCGCACCCGCTCCACCGGCACCGCCTCGGTGGCCACGACGGGACGCTCGGCGTGCAGCACGACCTCGTGCTCCTCCTCGCTGAGGGCCGGTCCGTCCATCGCCCGGTCGACGTTGTCGTCGGTGATCGGCACCCGCTCCAGGCGGACCTCTTCGCGGCTGACCGGCACGGTGACCTGCTGCTCCTCGGTCACCACGTACTTGCGCAGCCGGACCTTGCCGACCTGCTCCTGGCGGGTACCGGTGACCAGCCGCTCCTCCGAGCGGGTCATCGCGTTGTCGGTGGTCGGGCCGGAGGTGTCGTGGCCCACGGCGTCGCGGTCGCGGACGTCCCCGTCCGTCGCGGTGCCTTCGGTCATCGTGGTGCCCGGCTGGTCCAGCGCGGAATCCCGGGGCATCGTGCCGTTCTCGTAGGCGTCGTCCGCCACGCCGCTGATCGGCTCCACCCCGTAGTACGCGTACAGCTCGTCCTCCTCGCCCGGGCTGAGGCTGCCGTCAGCGTCGATCCGGGGGGCGTTCTTCACCCGCTCCTTCTCGAACGGGACCTCGATGCGGTCGCCGGAGAAGCTGGCGGTGTTCAGCGGGATGAAGGTCTCCTTCGTGCCGAACAGACCGGTCCGTACGCAGACCCACTCCGGGTCGCCGGTCTCGTCGTCCAGGTACACCTGACGGGCCGGGCCGATCTTGGCGCCGTCGGTGCCGTACACGTCGGCGCCCATGAGCCGGGAGATGTCGTCTTTCTTGATCATCTTTTTCTCCTGATCGGGTGCGAGCGGCGATCGACCGGACCGGTCCGTGGTGACTCTCCGGCAGCGTGACGTCTCCGTTAGTGCCCTGGCGCCGACGCAGCAAACGTGGATCGACAGAAGACCTGGCCAGAGCCGCTGCAGACGTGGCCGACCGGCTGCGACCTACGCGGGGTGGCTGCCCTTGCGGGGGCGGTGCCGGGGCGGCAGCAGCAGCCCGATGCGCTCGACGAGCACCTCGAGGGCCTCCTCGAAATCCGCCGCGGACCGGTCCTGGGAGAGGTCGTGTTCCAGCCGGCGCAGGACCGGATACGCGCTCAGGTCGTCGGTGGGGGTCACCTCGGGTTCCTCCACCGGCCCGGTCTCGACGCCACGGGCGGAGACCTCCAGGAGCAGGTGGCCGAGCAGGAAGCTGCTGAACGCCCGGTACGCCGTGGCCGCCGCCGGGTCGGAGAAGCCGGCCGAGGTCATCACCTGCAGCAGCGACTCGATCCAGCGCAGGCTGCGCAGCGGTGGCCGGACCCAGGGCGCGGCCGGCGGCCTGGTCGCCACCAGGGGGAAGACCTCCGGATGGGCGAGGGCGATCCGCCGCAGGCCGTGCGCCAGCCGGTGCAGGTAGTCCTGCCAACCGTTCGTCGCCTCGATGTGCACGTCGGGATCGCCGAAGAGCTCGTCCACCACCGCTTCGACGATGCCGTCGAGCAACGCCTCGCGACCGGGCACGTACCGGTAGATGGCCATCGCCTCGACGCCGAGGTGGGCGCCGAGGCGACGCATGGTCAACTCGCGCAGCCCGTACTCGTCGATGAACTCGATGGCGGCGCCGAGGATCCGCCGTTGATCCAGCCCGCCGCGGCCCGACGTGGGCGCGCCCGCCGGCAACACGGCGGCGACGTCACCACGAGCCTCCGGCGTATCAGGATCCTCCATGCTGCCCGCCCCCCGCTGCGTCCGTCCGACCCGCGACGGATGGTACGGCCCGCCCCGCACCTTCTGTTAAGGATGTACCCCCGGCGGCCGGGAAGCGACCGGATCGGCCGCCGGTGCGCCGCTGTCCGTTGCCCCACCCCCCTTGACGCCCGACGTCGCGGCGGGCGGGAATTGTACGCATGACATCCTGCGTGCGGGCCGAGGTCTGTGTCGTCGGCGGTGGGCCGGCCGGCCTGATGCTGGCCCTGCTGCTGGCCCGGCAGGGACGCCGGGTCGTGGTGCTGGAGAAGCACGGGGACTTCCTGCGCGACTTCCGCGGCGACACCGTGCACCCGTCCACCCTCGATGTGCTCGACGAGCTGGGTCTGTTCGACCGGCTGGCCGCGTTGCCGCATCGCCGGGTGAGCACGCTGCGGGTCACCTTCGCCGACCGGACGGTGCCGATGGCGGACTTCGGCCGGCTGGCCGTCAAGCACCCGTACATCGCCTTCCTGCCGCAGTGGCATTTTCTCGAGTTGCTGGCCGGCGCGGCCGCGAGTTGTCCCGGGTTCACCCTGTTGCGCTCGCACCCGGTGGTCGACGTGCTGCGGGTCGATGGCCGGGTCGAGGGCGTGGTGGCGCAACGGCCGGACGGGAGCCGGGTCGAGGTCCGGGCGCCGCTGACGGTCGCCGCCGACGGGCGCCATTCGACGGTACGCGAGCGCGTCGGCCTGCGGCCCCGGGAGTACGGGGCGCCGATGGACGTGCTGTGGCTGCGGGTGAGCCGCACCGCCGACGACCCGGCCGGCCTGGACATGCGGGTGGGGCCGGGCCGGCTGATGATCGGCATCGACCGTGGCGACTACTGGCAGTTGGGG
>DASVVF010000959.1:0-2042 GCA_036386695.1 Catenuloplanes sp.
GAAGACGCCGGTGAGGTTGGTCGCGAGTACGTCCAACCAGAGGTCGTCGGTGATCGTCGCGGTTTCGCCGCCGCCGTTGCGGCCGGCGGCGTTGACCAGGATGTCGATGGCACCCCACCGCGACGCGGCCGCGGCGACCGCGTCGTGGATCTGGTCCGGGGCGGTGACGTCGCACGCCGCCCCGGCCACGTCCAGCCCGTCCTCGCGGAGCTGCTTCACCATCGAGGCAACGTTCTCCGCGTTGCGGGAGCAACCGAAGACCCGTACCCCCTGTCGGGCGAGGGACTGTGTCACGGCGAGCCCGATACCGCTCGTCGCACCGGTGACGAAGGCGGTGCGCGTTCCGCTTGTCACGTCCACGGTGATCAGCTACCCACGAGGTGGACGTTGATCTTCTCGAGGAACGCCCGGGGGGTGTCGATGTCGTGCAGATCCTGGTCGGAGACCTCGACGCCGTACCTGCGCTTGACCACCGCCGCCGCCTCGAGCAGGGCCAGGGAGTCGTAGCCGAGATCCAGGAACGACGTGTCGAGCGCCCCGCCACCGAGGACCGCGGCGTCGTCGTCACCGGCGCATTCGTTGAGGATCACCCGGAGGTCCTCAATGGTCAAACTGCTCATCGCACTGCCTTTCGGTTGTGGTGGTGACGCCACCGTGACCAGCCGCCCTGGAGCGCACCTGGAGGCTGTCTCGAAAACGGCCTGCCCGGGGTTCCACGCTTGCTTGACCGGATGTCGAGCCGGGTCCCCGACGCTTCGGCCCACACCACTATGCGGAAAGGGGGTGCGATGGATGTCCGCCATCGATTCGCTCCAGGACCAGGACGTGCACGTCTGGCAGGGAACGTCGGCCGCGCACACGCGCTACGCCGACTGGGCGCTGTTGTCGGTGGGGGAGCGGGCCCGATGGCGCAGCCAGGCTGTCGCCAGGGCCGCGACCTTCGCCGCCTCACACGCCGCCGTCCGACGGATCCTCGGCCACTACCTGACCCTGGCCCCGGCGCTGGTGGAGCTGGAACGGACGAACTGCGAAACCTGCGGGCGCACCGAAGCCGGCCGTCCGGTCGTCCGCACGGTGGGGCGCCCCCTGTGGTTCAGCCTCTCCCATTCCGGTGACCAGTGGCTGTTCGCGGTCAGCCGGCATCCGGTCGGGGTGGACATCGAACAGGTCCGCAAGCTCGACGTCGACGCGGTCCAGGAGCTGGCGTTGTCGGCGGCGGAGCGGCGGGCCCTGTCGACGCACGGACCGGCCCGGCGCAACGAGCTGTTCTTCCGCTGCTGGACCCGCAAGGAAGCGCTGCTCAAGGCCAGCGGCGGGGCTCGCCTGGCGGACCTGCGCGACCTGGACGTGTCCCCGGAGACGGGCACCGACATTGAGATCCGCAGCCCCCACGCCGCCTGGCCGGGGCGATGGCGGGTGCTGCCCCTGCAGGTGGGTGCGGGCCGGCAGGCGGCTGTCGCCACACCGGCGGGGCGCGCGGAGCGGGTCGTGCACCGGTGGTGGCCCGTGACCCCGGCCGGCCGTTCGAGCGCACAGGAGAGGTCCCAATGACACTGACCCAGCTTCCGGACATCATCGACAGCGCCGACATCAGGGAACCCCGGACGCGCCTGGCGAAACTGTTCGACCTCGGAACCATGCACATCATCGGCCCGGACGACGGATGCGGGGTCCTGGCCGCCACCGGTGCCATCGACGGCGTGACGGTCATCGCGTTCGCCACCGACGCCACCCGCTCCGGCGGGGCCCTGGGCACGGCCGGATCCAGTCGGATCGTGGACGCGATCAACATCGCGGTGGCCGAACGGGTCCCCGTCATCGGGATATGGCACTCCGGCGGCGCCCTGCTCACCGAGGGGGTGACCGCCCTGGACGGCATCGGCCGCGTCTTCTCGGCCATCACCCGTGCCTCCGGGCGGATCCCGCAGATCTCGTTGGTGCTCGGCCCGGCGGCCGGTGGCGCGGCGTACGGCCCGGCGCTGACCGACGTGGTCATCATGTCGGCCGGCGGCCGGATGTTCGTCACCGGACCCGACGTCGTG